>NZ_VTYA01000006.1:0-271786 GCF_013114135.1 Vibrio sp. 03-59-1 | reverse complement strand
GGACTTGAACCGGCACAGCGCGAACGCCGAGGGATTTTAAATCCCTTGTGTCTACCAATTCCACCACCAGGGCACGCAATTCTTGATTGCGATAATCGGCACCATTGTCTCGAAAGACGTTTCCAATTTTCGTAAATTCTTTTGTCTGGGACAACTCCCTGAAGACGAGGCGTACTTTAACGTATTCTGGATAAGAGTCAATAATAAATTTTATTGTTTTGATTCAATTGGTTAAAAACCGATCTTGCGACTATTTTACAAGCAAAGTTTGTCTAATAAAAAGACATAAAAGAAAAAGCCCAACAGATGCTGGGCTTTGAGGTGTCGCTTATGTAATGAATTCGGAAAATTTAGTGTGGCTGCATCTCCAACACTTCGACTTTCACTGCTGCAACTTTAAACTCAGGGATCTTAGCGTGAGGATCCGTTGCAGTGGTTGTAAGTCTATTTACAGGAGACTCAACAAAGTGGAATGGAATAAACACCACCCCTTTTTGCATTCGTTTTGTCACAAAAGCATCTATTTCGATAGAACCTCGTCGAGTCGATACTCTAAGTGGTTGGCCGTTCTTGATTCCAAGCGCTTCTGCATCAGCAACACTGATCATCGCTCGTGGACCTGCTAGGTTGTTCAAGCCTTTTGTTTTACGAGTCATCGTGCCGGTATGGAACTGTTCCAGTACGCGACCTGTTGTAAGCACAAGAGGGTACTCATCATCAGGTAATTCAGCGGCATACCTGAACGGAATTGCCTCCATTTGACCCCGCCCACGAGTAAACTGAGTTTGGTGCATAATACGAGTGCCTTCAGGGTTGTTTTTGTTACTCGGCCATTGGATCCCATCAATGGTGATGTTCTCCCAGCGTAATCCGCCATATTGTGGTGTTACGCGGGCAATCTCGTCTGTAATATCTGAAACGTGTTGGTAATTCCATTCGCCGCCCATAGCATTAGCAATAGATTGGATGATCACCCAGTCCTCTTTTGCTTCGCCAGGTGGTTTTACGGCAGGATTAATACGCTGAACTCGACGTTCGGTATTGGTAAAGTGACCGCCTTTTTCTGCAAAAGAGCAAGAAGGTAGAACCACATCCGCATACTGAGCGGTTTCAGTTAAGAAAATATCTTGTACCACCAAGAAATCTAACGCTTCTAATCCCTCAATAACGTGTGCTTGGTTAGGGTCACTCAACACAGGGTTTTCACCCATCACGTACATGCCGCGCACTTCACGCTTACATGCGGCGTCAATAATTTCAGTTAAGGTTAAGCCAGACTCGATAGGAAGGTTTGGAGCGTTCCATTCCATTGCAAATTTTTGGCGAACTAATGGGTTATATACTTTCTGATAGCCCGGATAGTTATTCGGTAAAGCCCCCATGTCACAAGCACCTTGAACATTCGACTGACCGCGTAATGGGTTAATACCACCGCCTTCAATTCCGATATTACCGCAAAGAAGTTGTAAGTTAGCGATAGAACGAACGTTATCGTGTCCTGTTGTATGTTGAGTGATCCCCATTGAGTAGTAAACTGCGGTGCGTTCCGCAGTACCAATTAAACGAGCCATTGCGAAAATATCGTCTGCCTTAACGCCTGTTACTAGCTCTACTTTATCCAGAGCGTAGCTAGGTGACATGACCTCTTGCAGCAAGGTATCAAAACCATCGACGCGATCTTCAATGTACTCTTGGTCGTACCAACCGTGTTTGATAATTTGCTGCATGACCCCGTTAATCAGCATCACATCAGTACCGGGGCGGTGTGCTAGATACAATTCCGCGTGGTCTGAAATATCAATACGTTTTGGATCTGCAACGATCAATCGCGCTCCATGGTGACGCACTGCCTGTTTAATGTGCGACCCGATGATAGGGTGAGCGGCAGTGGTATCTGAACCAATGATGAAAATGACATCCGAGTGTTTAATACTTGGAATATCATTGGTCATTGCGCCACTTCCTAGCGAGGCTTCGAGGCCAGTTACGGTTGAGGCGTGACACAACCGAGCACAGTGGTCCACATTGTTCGTTCCAAGCTCACGACGAATGAACTTTTGGAAGGCATAGTTATCTTCGTTGGTTGTTTTGGCAGATGAGAAGCCCGCTAGGGCATTACCACCAAATCCATTTTTGATGGCACTGAATTTCTCTGCGACGAGTGTAATTGCTTCATCCCAACTCGCAGGCTGTAACCAGCCATCTTTTCTGATGAGCGGTGTGGTTAAGCGGTTGTTATCGGCGATAAAGTCGAAGCCAAAGCGTCCTTTAACACACAACATGCCTTCGTTTACTGGAGAGTTTGCTCCTTCAACATACTGAATTTTATTGCGTTGCTCGTCCACATACATGGTGAGCTTACAGCCAACACCACAATAAGTGCAGATCGTGTCAACCGCTTTCAATGTTTCGGTTCGGCCTTGAGAACGATCGCGAGCATCGGTCATTGCGCCTGTTGGGCAAGCTTGAATGCAAGCGCCACACTGAACACAGTTAGAATCGCCCATTAAGGTTTTATTTGCCCCAAAGTTTGGACGACATTCAGGACGAGAAGCGGGCGTTCCGTCTTTATTGGTCATAAAGCTTAGAATGCCGTGCACCGATTGATCTCGACATGCTTGTACACATTGACCACAACTGATGCAGCGGTTTGCATCGAAAATCACAAATTCTGAACTGCTATCGACTTCGAATTTTTGACGCGATTCTTTGCAGCGATTCTCTTGCCAGTAGTCGTTCGATTGAATGTCGATAGCATGGTCGAAAGTTTGTACTGCGCCATATTCGGTCGAGTAATCACGAAGGTCACAATCAGTATTGGCTTGGCAACCACACTCCAAGCATCGTGCTGCTTCAGCGATCGCATCAGCATTATCAAAGCCAGTTTCTACTTCATCAAAACTCTGTGCGCGCTGTTCTGCGGTGAGCTCCGGCATGATTTTACGCGCGACTTTTTGTAGATTCTCAAATTGCATCGGATCTATTTGCTTAAGCTTCTTCTCTTTACGTGAATTAAATGGAGTAACAGGGATATTTTCCATGTCGCCATTGAAGAAGCGATCCATGGCTTCGGCTGCGATACGTCCATCACCAACGGCTTCGACTGCGGTGGCTGGGCCGCGACGAAAATCACCAATACTGAATATGTTGCCCGTTCCGCTATGCATAGTTTCCGGATTCGCGTCCGCCGTATTCCAGCGAGTTAATGGAATTTCGAGTGATTCGTTATCCATAAAGCTCAGGTCTGGCTTTTGTGATACTGCCGCAACCACCGTATCAAAAGCTTCTGTGAAAAATTCACCTGTCGGTTTTGGACTGCGTCTGCCAGATGCGTCTGCTGGACCAAGCTTCATGCGCTCTAATCGAACTTCTTTGACACGGCCATTGTCGTCGCTCATGTTTTCGACGGGGTTGGTTAAAAAGTGAAATTTCACCCCTTCATGTTCTGCTTCTTCAATTTCGTAATCTTCAGCAGGCATTTCATCGCGAGTTCGACGGTAGATTAGTGTAGTGTCTGCGCCATCACGTACTGCCGTTCTTGCGCAGTCAATTGCAGTATTACCACCTCCAATAATGGCGACTTTTTTACCCGTAGTATAAGTTTGTTCAGTTACATAATCTTTTAGGTAGTCAACACCAAGATAACAACCATCAAGTTCGCTTCCGGTGTAATTCATCTCTACCGCTTGAGATGCACCAACCGCGAGACAAACGGCATCATAATCTTCACTCAAACTTGATAAGGTAAAATCAACACCAAGTTTTTTGTTGCACTCAATCACCATTCCATTGCGGCACATTAATTCTATCTCTTTGTCGAGAATGCTTTTAGGTAAGCGGTATTCTGGAATGCCATAACGCAGCCAACCACCCGCTTGAGGCATGGATTCAAATACAGTGACTGAATAACCTTCATTTGATAGAAAATAGCCCGTGGTTAATCCGCCAGGGCCACTACCCACAATAGCCACACGTTTATTTTTGTCGGCTTTCTTCGGTGGTGTATAGCTCTCTTGGGCGGCTAAATCGGCATCTGCGGCATGTCGCTTAAGTTGTCGAATTGCGATGGAATCATCCACCAAACCTCGACGACATTCGGTTTCACAAAAAGCAGGACAAACGCGGCCAATTGAGAGAGGCATAGGAAGAGTGCGTTTGATGACCTCGATTGCTTTTTGGTGATCGTTTTGTGCGATATGGAATAGGTATGATTGAATATCGACACCCGCAGGGCAGGCGGTTTTACAGGGTGCTTCGCAATCTGCATAGTGATCCGTCATGATACGGTTTAGCGCTTTCTTTCGGTGAGCGCTCAGAGCCTTAGATTGAGTAATTACATTGAGCCCATTATAGACTTCAATCTCACATGAACGTTTTGTTCCGCCACTTTCCACTTCTACGACACAAAGATCGCAGGGCACTTTATCCGCTGTTTTATTGAGTCCGCATAAAGATGGAATGTCGACACCACAGACTTTGGCTGCTTCGAGTAAAGTTTGCCCTTGTTCGGCAATTCTATGTTTACCATCGATAACTATTTGAACCATACGTTCCTCGCTTATTGAATGCGGATGTGCCTCGAATGAGTAATTCTCGATTACTTTCAAAGCTTTATATTTATTCTGGCATGTTGCGTTCAATGCTATTAGCTCGTAGTAGACCTACATAGGAGCTATTCCCTATTAACCATAATAAAATGAGGGTGAAATGCGTGTGACATTACCCTCATAATCCGCACTCTGTCTAGGGTTAATTTTGCATATTTGTCGTATTAAACCGTCTTATTGATAGAAATAAGAATAGTTGCGATATGGACTCTAAAATAGACTAAAAGCTCTATGAAAATAGTGAGATAAGTCAGTAGAAGAGGAGAAGAATTAAGCCTAATTATGGTAAGAGATAAGAGATAAGAGATAAGAGAGGGCGGCCGTGGATGACTGATGAACCATGGCCGCGCTAAGGATGCTTCTTGCTTCGGTATTTTGAGATGTTGCTAATTCAGTTATTTGGTTACTCGGCTAACGCCATGGCTAATAAACTAATTGGGTGAATTGTTTCGAGTTGAGTATTCTCTTCTATCTGCCATTTACAGGTTTCGCAGTCAGTGATCGCATAGTCCGCTTCTGATGATTTGATCTTCTCAAACAAATGAGAGCCAATCTTCATTGAAGTGTCGTAGTTTTCCTCTTTGAATCCATAAGTTCCGGCTAGCCCACAACATTCGCTATCAAGAATAATAACTTCTAATCCTGGAATCATTTTGAGCAGTTCAGTGGTAAAAATCACGCCACCGCTGCGCTCTAAGTGACATGGAGTATGATAGACAATACGTTTATTTATGGGCTTCATTTTTGGCGCGTTACCACTCATGAACTCTTTCAGAAGGAAGCGTGTGACGTACTGGATTTTTTGTGCAACCTTACTGTTGTCTACACCAAGCACATGCGGGTACTCGGTTTGGAGTGTAAAAGAGCAAGTTGAAGACGTAGAGAGGATTTCAGTTTGGTAGGTCTCAACCACTTTTTCCATATTCTCAACATTGAGTAGCGCATTTTTTCGCGCTTTATCATGAAAACCGTTGGCAATCAGAGGTACGCCGCAACATTTCTCTTTATCAAGCAGTCGTACACCAATGCTCATCGCGTTCATGACTTTAATGAAATCTTTTCCAAGCTGAGGATGGTTATAATTGACGAAACAGCCATGAAAGTAACTGACTTGTCTTGGGTAAAGCGGTTGGCTCGTGCAGTTCTGCTTAAACCAACGACGGAACGTACCATGAGAATATTTCGGGAGCGATTTGTGATCGTGTACGCCAATGGTTTTGTGCATGACTTTCTTGACGATATTGATCGACGTTGCCGCATTAACAATAGGCGCGACAGGGGTCGCTATGGAGCCAAAAAGATCGGTATGGCTGAGCACAAAATCTCTAACCGTTTTTGGGTTAAGTTTTCTTTTTTCGTATTTTCCTCTCGCAACCGCGATAATATCGCCAATTTTAACGCCAGACGGGCAGGCAGTCTCACAGCGTTTGCAGTTGGTGCAATACTTGAGTACGTCATCGTAATAGTCGGCACTCTTAATTCGTAGGCGTTCGCCATCTGGACCGCACTGTTTTGGGCCCGGGAAATCAGGGTTTGCTTTCGCAACAGGGCAGTAAACCGTACATACTGTACATTTAATGCATTGATCGAAGCTGGTGTCTTTAGACGCGTTTTCTATGAAGGCTTGGCTCATAAACACACCTCATCTGTTGTTTGTTCGTTTTGTGGTGATGGCTGTTCTGATTTGTACTGTGCAGGCTCATCAGTTTTAAAGCTGTTATCTGTTTTAGATCTATTATCTGTTACAGAGCTGTTATCTGTTATAGAACTATGGTCGTATGACTGAATGATCGCTTCACTGATGGAGTGGGCGGTACTGATCGCAACGCCACTGCCACTTCCTTCTACGACAGGATTGTAGTGAGCCAAAATGGCCCCTGCGCAGTAAACGTTATTCAGCGTTTTGCCTGCAATAGAAGGGCGGAAATGTTGATCGGTCTCAACACCAAAGCTCATGAATAAGTGGCGTTTATCGGTGAAGAAATCGTGTTCACGCCAAGTTTCACGAAGCCCTGCGTGGCAAACATCTAGGTTAAATACGGGCTCGCTTATCTCCTGATGCCCGGCGATTAAACCTTTGCTGAAGAAACTACCAGAAGCAAGAATGTAGTGTTCCGCTTTAAGAGGTAAATCAGACAGGTTTTTAGTGTTTAAAATGGACAACTCAGTGCCATTCTCGGTCTCATTTATTTCTCCACCAATCGCATAATCACCTTTTAAAAGAGTGCCGCCTAAACGGATGAAAGCTTGGCTCATGGTCTCTTCGACGCGAATCCCTAGTAGTGATGGCGGCATGGTGGGAACTTCATGGAAATTGAGTCCTGTTCTGGCTTTGAGTTTCGTCATCAAGGCCAAACCGTCACCGTTACCCAAAATGGCAGGTAATACAACTAAGTCATCTTGACTTGCGTGAGTCATCAGTTGATCGGCAAACGCATTGAATTCACTTTCATCTTTCAACACTCTAGACAGGTCGATAGAGCGAAGTTCATGCGGGTTACGCTCCATGGTTTTGAATGCGTTGATAGAGACATTCAAGCTAGAGACTTCGATCCCTTTGAACATCGGATCTTTTGCTAAATTGTCGACGGCAATCTGTGGTTGAAAATCGCGGAAGCCTTCAATGGAGACCATCATTATCTTTTTGAATGCAAGGCTCGACGCTTGTGTCGTCACTTGGTGTACAAAAGGTTGCGACATCCACGTTGCTTTCAATGTTCCCATAGGGGTAATGCGAAAGTGATTTTCACCATTGGCTTGTTGATGCAAAGGTAAACCAAGTTGCGTTAACTTGTGTTGGTACCAATTGAGTGCATTCTCAACCTTCGCTGCACCTAACTTCGCGTAAGGATGAAGCGGAAAGTTCTGTGGAAATTGCCTAATTGCATTTAATGGGAATTGAACGGCTTGGTGATCGGGGGTTTGACCAAGCAGATCAATGGAGCCTGATGAAAAATGCATGGCACTTTGACCTTGGCTAACCAGTACTGTTTTCAGGCCAGCTTCTAAACAACGTAATCCAGCCGTATAGCCTGCAACGCCACCGCCAATAATCGCCACATCAAATTGAATCATACATTTCTCCTAATTTATTTAGGCTGATCTCGTCTTGATTAACCTCGGTGTTCTTATTTTCTTCTGTTTGTGGTTGAACCGCTGGTGGAATATCGCCAGTGCCAAACAAGCCTTCATAAATCCAGTAGCTGAATTCCGCTTCTCTAAGGGCATCGCCCCAAAAAATCGGTTTGATCCCTTTCCATCTCTCTTCTAAAAAGTGTTTAAGCAGTTGGCTAGATTCAGTACCCGATGCATTGCCGTATTCTTCAAATAGGCTTGCGGCACGATAGGTACATAGTTCACCTTGGCATGGGCCCATCCCTAGACGGGTTCTGCGCCTTAGATCTACAAGATTGTGAACATCAAGGTTTTTAATCGCGTATTCAATTTCGCCAGCGGTGACCATTTCGCATTCACAAATGACGGCTTGGCTTTTTTTATCATCCGACAAGAAAGCTTCTGCGCGCTCTCCGTGACGATAAATTGCCGATTCATATACAGGTTTAGCCAGACTTGCCGTGTGTTTCTTCTGTTTTGGCGTTTCATTTGAGCCTGGAAGAGGGCGCAGGTGAGTAGTACAAGGCGCAGAGTTATCCAGTTTATGAGCAATCAGATCAGTAGCGTGTTCTGCCATGAGTCGATAAGTCATCAACTTACCGCCGGTGATTGTTGTTAGGCCATTCAACCCATCGCGCTCGGCATGGTCTAGGAGAACGATACCTCGACTAATATTGCGACCACTTCCATCATCATCAACGGCCACAAGTGGACGAACACCAGCATAGGCTCTTAGCACGCGAGTGTTTGCCATGATTGGAGCCAGTTTTGCGCCTTCTTCTAATAGAATATCGACCTCTTTATTGGTGACATGGAGATCGTCGATTTGGTCATAGTCGATATGTTCAGATGTGGTGCCGATAAGTGAGATGGTATCGCCAGGCACTAAAATGTCGGCATCAGAAGGTTTACGGCAGCGGTTGATGACAAGATTGTTGATTCGGTAATCCAAGATCAAGAGTGACCCTTTTGCAGGGAACATTTTGATATTGAGTTCCGCATACTCGCAGATATTTTGTCCCCAGATCCCAGCAGCATTGATCACCTCACATGCGATGATCTCAAATTGATGATTATTGCGCAGGTTGAGGCAGCGCACTCCTAGTACCGTATCGCCCTCACGAATCAGCGAAGTAACCGTTGTATGAGTGAACAATCGAGCACCATGTTCTTTGGCATCTAGAACATTTGACGCACATAAACGAAAAGGATCGAGCGTTCCATCAGGTACTTTGACTGCGCCGATTAGATCAGGGTTAACGTTAGGTTCAAGGGCGAGAGCCTGTTTGCGTGTCAGTTGTTCGGTCTCAATCCCTGCGTGGTTACAAGAAGAGATGAACTGTGATTGAAAGGATAATTCATCTTCTGGGAGTGTAATAAAAAGACCACTTGTGTCTTCGACGCAATGTTTCGCAATTCGCTTAAGGTTCTGATTTTCTTGGATACACTCTCTAGCTGATTCAGGATCAGTAACCGCATAACGCGCACCTGAATGAAGCAGGCCGTGATTTCGACCTGTGGTTCCTGAGGCGATGTCATCTTTTTCCAAGAGGATGCATGGAATACCGCGTAAAGCACAATCTCGCATTATGCCGGTTCCTGTTGCACCCCCGCCAATAATGACGACATCAGTTTCAAAGCGTGTCGTAGTGGTCATATAAAGCCCTGCATCAAATAATTAACTTACGAATAGTGTGTCATTTTTGGAAGTTAATGTTCGAGAGTTGGCTCACAAATGTTCGTTTGAGCATTTTGTGGCGTGGTTGAACGTGGCGTAAATGTAAAATAATTGAATGAATCAGGTAATTTTGATCGTGAATTTGATCTGATGCGTTTTAATTCGATCTATAAACACTTGTTTTGTATGTGGTTACTTGTTAATTCATTTTGTTTACACAACTGTAAATAGGTCTACAGGCCATGAAAACATTAGCTTTGTTGGTTTCTATAAATTTCAATATGGAAAACTGAGTGCATAAATTATAATTTGAAAAATGCTCTTTATGGAGTTAAAACTCTAATATAAAGAATGCGTCATTTAACAAAAATAAGTCATATTTGTTAAAATTTTGTGCTCGAATGCTCATTTTTGTTGGTTGCTTATGTTCGTGTTCGTTTTTATGTGCACAATGTTCTCCGTGCACTGGGCGCACATTTACTATAAAACGGACAAGGACATTTATCATGACACAAAACAAACAACACACTCTCTTAGGAGAGTGCATAGCCGAGTTTATCGGCACCGGATTGTTAATCTTTTTTGGTGTGGGTTGCGTGGCAGCGCTAGTACTGACAGGGGCTGAATTTGGTCAATGGGAAGTCAGCATCGTTTGGGGTTTTGGTGTTGCAATTGCTATCTACTGTACCGCAGGTGTATCAGGTGCACATATCAATCCGGCAGTGACTATTGCATTGGCGGCCTTCCATGGTTTCGACAAATCTAAAGTGGTTCCATATATCATGGCACAAATGGCAGGCGCATTTTGTTCTGCTGCGTTGGTCTATAGCTTATACAGCAACTTATTTGTTGATTACGAAATTGCGCACAACTTTGCTCGTAGTAGCGAAGAAGCGTTAGCAACAGCCGGAATATTCTCTACTTATCCAAATGCCTCCCTCTCTTTCTTTGGCGCTTTTGCAGTTGAATTCGTAATTACCGCCGTATTAATGTTCGCAATTTTGGCTCTAGGTGACGAAAATAATGGCGCACCGCGTGGTGCAATGAATCCTCTATTAATTGGTGTGTTGATTGCTGTGATTGGTGGCTCTTTAGGTCCACTGACTGGTTTTGCAATGAACCCTGCTCGTGACTTTGGTCCAAAACTATTCGCTTTCTTTGCTGGATGGGATCATGCGCTAACGGGTGCGAAAGATATTCCTTACTTTATTGTTCCAATTCTTGCTCCGATTGCGGGTGCATGTTTTGGTGGTTGGCTATATCCAAAAGCGATTGGCGCGTATCTACCAGTAACTGGCCAAGGTTGTACCATTCCAAATCAGTGCGATACGGAAGAACAAGCAGAAGAAGCACGAGTTTAATTTAAGATTGTTTTGTGATTTACGTAAAGTGAGTGTCCATAAACTTGTCTTTCGTGAAACAAATCGTCTCCCTACATATAATAATGAATAGAAGAAACAAAAAGGAAATTACCATGACTGAGCAAAAGTATATTGTAGCCCTAGACCAAGGCACTACTAGCTCTCGCGCTGTTATTCTGGATCACGATGCCAATATTGTGAGTGTCTCTCAGCGTGAATTCACCCAAATTTATCCTCAAGCGGGTTGGGTAGAACATGATCCTCTAGAAATCTATGCTACGCAAAGTTCGACCCTAGTTGAAGTGTTAGGCAAGTCCGGTATTCGCAGTGATGAAGTGGCCGCGATTGGTATTACGAACCAACGTGAAACCACCATTGTTTGGAACAAAGAAACAGGCAAGCCAGTTTATAACGCGATTGTTTGGCAATGTCGTCGTACTGCGTCTATTTGTGAAGAGTTGAAATCTCGCGGGTTAGAAGAGTATGTCCGCGAAAACACGGGGTTAGTTTTAGACCCGTATTTCTCTGGTACAAAAGTAAAATGGATTCTAGATAATGTTGAAGGTGCGCGTGAAGATGCAGAAGCGGGCAAGTTGTTATTTGGTACGGTCGATACTTGGTTAGTTTGGAAAATGACACAAGGACGCGTGCATGTAACTGATTACACCAATGCTTCTCGTACTATGCTGTTCAACATCAATGACCTTTGCTGGGATGAAAAACTTCTGAAAGAGATGAATATCCCTCTTTCTATGATGCCTGAAGTGAAGCGTTCTTCTGAAGTGTATGGCAAAACGAACATTGGTGGTAAAGGCGGGACTCGTATCCCAATTGCGGGTATCGCGGGTGACCAACAAGCGGCATTGTACGGTCAAATGTGTGTTGAAGCAGGACAAGCGAAAAACACTTATGGCACAGGTTGTTTCTTGTTGATGAATACCGGGCAAGAAAAAGTAACGTCTAAAAATGGTCTGCTTACCACTTTAGCTTGTGGCCCTAAAGGTGAGCCTGCATACGCACTTGAAGGTGCCGTGTTCATGGGTGGCGCTTCAATTCAGTGGCTACGAGATGAAATGAAGTTACTAGCGGACGCAAAAGATTCTGAATATTTTGCAACAAAAGTAGACTCATCAAATGGTGTTTATGTGGTGCCTGCATTTACTGGTCTAGGCGCACCGTATTGGGATGCTTATGCACGTGGCACTATCGTTGGTTTAACTCGTGGTGCGAACTCTAACCATATTATTCGTGCAACATTGGAAGGGATTGCTTACCAAACTCGCGATGTTTTGGATGCAATGCAAGCTGATTCCGGCATTAAACTTTCAGCGCTTCGCGTTGATGGCGGTGCCGTGGCAAATAACTTCTTAATGCAGTTCCAATCTGATGTGCTGGATACTGAAGTTCATCGCCCTGAAGTCACCGAAGTGACAGCGCTTGGTGCGGCTTACCTTGCTGGCTTAGCGGTAGGTTTCTGGGATAGTGTGGATGAACTGAGCGATAAGGCCATTCTTGATCGCAGCTTTACGCCTCATGAAGACGAAGAGAAGCGTGCTCGTCGCTATAAAGGTTGGAAACGAGCGGTGCGTTGTGCTCAAACATGGGCTGAAATGCACGACGAAGATTAAAGGTTGATGCGCTAATTTAAGTGCAAAGCAACTCACTCTAAGCTAAAACCGTATTGTCTATGATCCGATAGATGATGCGGTTTTTTTGTTTGAGAATTTGAACGCTGAAACCCGAAAGTAAAGAATGCCTTAATATTCGTTCTAAAGAGAAAAGGCTAGAAATGACGGTGCATGTCTAGCCTTGTGATCTTGACGTTATTAATACTTGGGCTGTTTGGACAATAATCCGATTATGCCCCTATCACGACACCCAAGCTAAGTAGGACCATGATCATGATAGTTAGCACGCCAATCAGTGGGCCAATGAACTTAAGCCATGAAGAGTAGCCAATTCGACCAATGGCTAAACCACCCATTACCACACCTGATGTCGGCGTAACAAGATTTGGTAAACCTGAAGCTGATTGGAATGCCGTAACAACAAGCTCACGACCAACGCCAGCAAAATCGGCTAATGGTGCCAGTACAGGCATAGAGAGTACGGCTAAGCCTGATGAAGAAGGTACGACTAAACATAACACCGCTTCAACCCAGTAGATGGCGTTGATGAAAGTGATCTGCGGTAAGCCTGCTAATAACCCTTCTGCATAATTAAGAATGGTGTGAGTGATATTACCGTTATCCATGACGACCACTAACCCGCGAGCGATAGCGATAATTAATGCGACACCGAGCAAATCACGGGCACCATCCACAAAGCTATTGGTGATATCGGCTTCTGGCATTCGAGCAATTAAACCGACAACAATACTAGAACCAATGAATAGAGCGGATAATTCTGCCATCCACCAACCTGCAATAGATACGCCCCACATCATTACGGCGAAGGTTAATGCAAAAATGGCTAAAACAATCTTTCTAGTGGCGTTCAGCTCAGGCACAGCTTGAGTTTTACCGTGCAAGAAGTGCTTTTCATTCGCTTCTTTTTGGCTTGCTACAATAGAGAGTGAAGGGTCGCGTTTGACTTTCTCGGCATAACGCATCACGTAAATGACGCAAACAAGCCAGCCTAACACTAGAATCGCTAGTCTTAGCCCAATACCATCCATAAAGTTGACTTCAGCAGCGTTAGACGCGATCACTGTTGCGAAAGGGTTGATGGTTGAGCCTAAACAACCTATGCCTGCACCGACCATGATAATGGCGACACCAACAATACTGTCATAACCCGCGGCGATCATAACGGGGATAAGCAGGGCGTAGAACGGAATTGTCTCTTCTGCCATACCATAAACGGTGCCACCAAGAGCGAATAGACCCATTAAAATTGGGATCATCCACTTCTCTTTGCCACCTAATTTGCTCATTGTTCCTGCTATACCAGCATCAATGGCCCCCGTATTGGTCACAACCGCTAAGTACCCGCCAATCACCAGAACAAATAGAGCCACATCTACAGCGCGAGCGACGTAATCATTCGGATCGTAGAACCCTTGAATGGGCGCCATGAGTATGTCGACGATCCCTTGTGGGTTCGCTTCTACAGTATGGTAGGAGCCCACAAGGGGCACCATTCTACCTAGCGCTTCATTGGTCTCCATTTGGTATTGACCCGCAGGGATCAACCAAGTAAGGGCGGCCATGACGACGGTGAGTAGCATCAAGATGGTATAGGCCGATGGAAACTTCATTGTCTTCATTTGAAAATCCTCTTCGTATTTTTATTATTACGCGACAAAGTTCATGATCTCGGTGACAGACATGCCAGCAAGCCCCATCTTTTCCAGAGTTCGTCCATCCTGAAAATAGTTGGTGTCGTTATACGCGTTATCGATGTGTAGGCAAGCATTCACCAGTGGGGTTGGGATGCCCGTTAACTTTCCTAATTCGAAACAGGGGACGAGTAAGTAAGCGGCATCTTCGGTGATGTAGCGATTACTCGCAGAATTTGGCGCACTGTTAAGTTTGCCGTGGGTTTCGGAAGTGCGATTAATTTCGTAAACCGTTTCACATTGCATCGCATACAATTCGTTCATTGCATCAAGCTCAGGTTTAAGATTGAGATTCAGTGCTTTACCTACCGCTTGGCGCTCTTTTTCCATTACTGCTGCCGCTTTTGCCGTAGAGACAGAGCAACAATCTTTGTAATAATTAAATTGGCCATCAAAGTTTTCGAGCAGACCCATATTGAGGGTGGTAAGCAGTGGATGCCCGCCGAAGTTGATGTTTTCTAATCCTGCGCTAATCACATTCGAAAGTGGAGTCAGGGGAAGCGGCATCACTTTCTGCATTCGCTCAATGGCAGCCTCGGTTTTATTTGCCGGAAATGCCGCCACCGGAAGAAACTCTTTCATGCCTAAGATAGCCAATTGAGCCGGGCCTACAATACGGGTTGCCCAAGGGATAGAGATGGCATCGACAAAGGTAATATCGAGGTCTTTATAACCATGAGATTCTTTAATTTGATTAAGCACCAGGGAGCCATAGTTACCAGGCATCAGCATAATGGTTTGTCCGTCACGTAGATGAGGCAGCATCGCGATGAACAGCGGCTCTTGAGCAAACGATGGAACCGGTAGAATCAACAAATCAGAATAGTCGATGGCATCTTTCAGCTCTCTTGTGACCTGATCGATCGTTTGGAAACCTGAAAAATCGAGAGGCACAGCATTAAATTCGGCGAGGGCTTCGATGCCGCCACGCTGCTCAATATCGGTTAAAGGTTGATCAAAACCTTGAGCGCCATATAGACACACTTTGGCGCCATGAAGAGAAAAATGATAAGCAGCAGTGAGGCCAGCGTTACCGGAACCGATGATGGATACATGAGAAGTCATGTTCATTCCTTTATGTGATTAAGTTGATAAACACCATAAAAAGGAACGACTGGAATGAACATTGCCGAAGGCTGAGGTCAGTATGCAAAAAAAGTATACTGACCGAAGGGTTGGATTTAAGTTGTTGATTTATATTTCAAATAATAGAGGTTTAGACATTATTCTTTGAGTGCCATTATGTGACTTATCCAGTTAGCCATCCATTAAGTCACGGGTGGGACCTATTTTTAGATAGATATTCATTGAGTCCGCAAGCAGTAAGAATTCTTCGATGAAGCGTTCCGCATGGCGATGAATCGGCTTTAAAGCGGGATAAAGGATGTCGAATTCGAAGGGTAGGCTAAATGTGAGAGGGCGCATGACGACATCGGGATGCTCGCTTGCCATATGAGCGGTGAGCGGATCGGTGATGGTTATGCCAACACCTTCTCGAACTAAAGCTGCCGCGGTAGAAGCTAAAGAGACTTCGACTTGCTCAATAATCGTGAGGTCATTACGGCGTAATAGCGTGTCTATTTGTCTTTGAATGTGATCTTTTTCGTAACGGATGAGCACTTGATCAGCAATATCTCGAATTTCGATATAGCTCTTCTCTGCCAGTGGTGACTCTGCAGGAAGCAAGCAGACGCATTCACAAGAGACACGCTGCGCAGTGATACCAGCTAATGGTTTATCAATGAAAGCGAAACCAATATCTGTGGTTTGGCTCTGAACATGGCGCAAAACGTCTTCAGAACGATAAGTTTTGAATCCTACTTTAACCTGTTGGTTCTGTTTTAGAAATGTGGCTAAAATCCGAGGAAGAAAAGCATTGGAAAGCAAAGGCATCGCTGCGATGTTTAACGAACCAAAATGTCGATTGCGGATGGATTGTGCTGCATTATCTAAACCATTCATGGCTTCAAATACTTTGGATACTTCTAAGTAGAAAGCGGCGCCTTCATCGCTGAGCGTAAGGCTGTTACGTTTCCGACTAAATAGGACAAACCCAAGACGAGATTCAAGAGAAGAGAGTAGGCGACTTACCGCAGGTTGACTTAAGTTGAGGCGTTCAGCTGCCGCTGTGATCGTTTTGCATTCGACAATGGCTTGAAAAGCGTTGAGTTGAGAAAGTTTCATACACGTCGATCTTGAGGAAAAAAGTCACATTAGCAATTTAGTTATTAAAAGTCTTTGATAACTAAAGCAGTTTGAAATGAAAAATCATAGATAGCCACTTTGAATTAATGTCGCGTTTTTTTAATACAAAAAAGCCCTAACAATATGATTATTAGGGCTTTTTAAAAATTCGGGTCTAAAAACTAGGTCTTTAAAAGCTTGATCTTTAAAAACTAGGTCTTTAAAAACTTAAGCGTTATCAGTTGCTAGTGTTTTTTTTTCTTGCTGCATTTTCATTAAGAAATATACGTTAACGCAAGCGATGAAGCCATTTGTTAGTACAACAGGGAATGAGTCAATCATTAGGCCGTATGCTGTGAATAGACCACAACCAACGAAGTTAAGTACGCGTAGACGAACGATGTCTTTCATTGTTAGTGAAATAGCAACCATGATCGATGCTGCGTAACCTAGGATTTCAACCATATTAAATTCCATTGTTTTTCTCTCTTAATGTTTGCCGATGTTGTGTCGGTACCAATTCTTCTCTTCTTGAGATAAGTGAGGAAGCTCCGTGCCTCGATTGGACTGGTTATATTTAACTATGGCGAACTATAACAAGGGTAAATGTGTGATGAAAGCCCCAATTTTGGGTTAGGAGATAGTTAGCGATTACGCAAACGATTAATTTCTATTTACAAAAATATTATTACCATTTTTGTTGGTGGTTAGCCCATTTGTTTTCCTTTCTCTCCTATCTTTGCTTTGGTAAAATGCCGCGTTTCATACTGTCATGGCGTGTTAATGCCCAAGACGAACGTATTATTCTGAATGAGAACTTCAATGAAAGAGACTCAAGTTACAATTGGGTTGAGCAACCCTAAAAGCCCATCCAATGTTGGGGCAGTAATGCGTGCCGCTGGGTGCTATCAAGTTGATAATGTGCTGTATACAGGCCAACGCTATGCCAAAGCGGCAAAATTCCAAACGGATACCAAAAGTGTCGCGCGTAAAATACCACTCACCGGTGTGGAATCGTTGCTTGATGATCTTGCTGAAGATGTCAAAGTGGTGTGCGTAGAGCTGGCAGAAGGTGCGGTTTCTCTGCCTGAGTTCCAGCATCCAGAGAAAGCTATCTACATATTTGGCCCAGAAGATGGTTCAATCACGCAAGATGTAGCGGATCGCGCAGATCACGTTGTTTATGTCCCAACGGTCGGTTGCATGAACCTCGCGGCAACCGTCAATGTTCTTCTTTATGATCGCCTAGCAAAGTCGGTCAACATAGAGAAAGGGGATGAGTTAATCCGTAAAAGTCGTGATAACCGTAATCATCTTCAAGTGAAACAAAAAACCGAAGCACAAATAGAAGCCTAAACGTTCAATACTGGATTAAGAAGTTTTTTGTTAGTGAATAAAATTAAGTCGTTCTATTTATTGATAAATTGATGGGGCGGCTTTTTTGTTGGCCAAAGTAAATCATGCGTTTGAACGTATTAAAACAAACCACTAGACGACTGGTCTATTTTGAAATAAGATAACCCCATGAACATACAAACTAAAGATACACGTCAGCACATTATTGATACCGGTTACGAGTTAATCGTAGCGAAAGGTTTTTCAAATGTGGGGCTGTCTCAGCTTTTGAAACATGCTGAGGTACCAAAAGGTTCGTTTTACCATTATTTCAAATCAAAAGAACAATTTGGTGAAGCGTTGATCGCCGACTATTTTTCACTCTATGCAGCACGACTTGATGAGCTTTTTGAAAGCAATGAAGGGCAAGCGTATGATCGGTTGATCAGTTACTGGCAACGCTGGATTGATATCAGTGAAGGGAAGTGTGGTGCTCAGAAATGCTTAGTTGTTAAGCTAAGTGCAGAAGTCTCCGATCTTTCTGATTCCATGCGCGTGGCATTGTTGACGGGTGCTAATCGTATCATTCAGCGTATCGCAGACTGCATTGAACAAGGTAATGCCGATGGCTCAATGAACGTTGAGGATAGCCAGAAGAGTGCAGAGTTACTGTATAATTTGTGGATCGGAACTAGCCTGATGAGCAAACTCTCTCATTCCCTGACAGGATTTGAGCAAGTGATGACGATGACGCAAAATGTGCTCACTGGAAAAATAAAGCTGTAGATATAGTTTGAACCGAAATAGACATACAAACTGCGTAACATGATAGAACCCCCGTCGATTTGATGACGGGGATTTTTTTGAATAACAACTAGACGACTGGTCTAATTGAGCGGTCGATATCAATTCTAAGTGGACTTAGGTTCAGGAAGCCAAATTTGGCAAAGAACCTAACAAAAAATAAAAATAGGACGTTACCCTTATGACTACGCCAAATAAAGACAACACACGTATTGTTTTAGCTTCTCGACCTGTAGGCGCTCCAACACAAAACGATTTCCGCCTTGAAACTGTGGTTAAACCAATCCCACAAGAGGGTGAAATGCTGCTGCGAAGTGTTTACTTGTCACTCGACCCATACATGCGTGGAAGAATGAGTGCAGCAAAATCTTATGCTGATCCTGTTGAATTGGATGACGTCATGGTTGGCGCGACGGTTTGTCAGGTAGAAGAGTCAAACAACGCTAATTTTCAAGTGGGCGAGTGGGTTTTGGCATACACTGGCTGGCAAGATTATGGCGTATCAAATGGTGAAGGTCTGATTAAGTTAGGTCTGAATCCGACCAATCCGTCTTATGCATTGGGTATTATGGGGATGCCGGGATTCACGGCTTACATGGGGCTGTTGGATATTGGTCAACCAAAACAGGGTGACACTCTTGTGGTTGCCGCTGCGACTGGTGCGGTGGGAGCAACGGTTGGTCAAATTGGTAAGCTAAAAGGGTGTAAAGTTGTTGGTGTTGCAGGTGGTGAAGAGAAATGCAGCTACGCAAAAGAAGTGCTAGGTTTTGATGAATGTATCGACCATAAAGCGGACGACTTTGCAGAGCAATTGGCTGCCGCTTGTGATAAAGGCATTGATGTCTACTTTGAAAATGTGGGTGGTAAAGTTTTCGATGCGGTTCTTCCATTGCTTAACACTGGCGCGCGAGTTCCGGTTTGTGGCCTGATTTCACAATACAACGCAACCTCATTGCCTGAGGGGCCAGATCGTATGTCTATGCTTATGGGAACATTGTTGGTTAAGCGTATCAGAATGCAAGGTTTCATTATTTTTGATGATTACGCACATCGCTATGATGAATTCGCACAGGATATGATGAAATGGTTGATGGATGGAAAAATCCAGTACCGTGAACATTTAGTTGAAGGTTTAGAAAACGCGCCAGAAGCTTTTATGGGCCTACTTGAAGGTAAGAACTTTGGCAAACTTGTTGTAAAAACAAACGAAGCATTTTAATAAAAAGGATTGATAGATGATTAAATTACACCACCTGAACAAGTCACGCTCGAAACGTATCCTTTGGCTATTAGAAGAGCTAGGTGTTGACTATCAAGTTGTTCCTTATCAACGTGATGCTGTCACTTTTCTTGCGCCACCTGAGTTGAAGGTTGTTCATCCACTAGGAAAATCACCTGTCATTGAAGATAACGGTATGGTGATCACTGAGTCAGGTGCAATCACTGAATATCTCATCGAGACTTATGGCGAAGGTAAATTTGCTCCACAACGTGGTACTCAAGCGTATATCGATTACTCACAGTGGCTCCATTTTGCAGAAAGTTCAGCGATACTTCCTCTGCTACTTAAGTTGTTTGTAGAGAAAGATGGTTGTGAAACAAACTTCCTTGCTGGTTACGCTGATGTAGAGATTGCGAAAGTGATCGGTTATTTCGAGCAACGTCTTGAGGGTAAAACATACTTAGTCGGTGATTCACTGACAGGCGCGGATATGATGATGTCATTTATTGTGGAAGCGCTTCAAGGGCGCAATGCATTAGGTCTTTATCCAAACATTGCTAAGTATGCAGATCTTCTTGCCAGTCATCCTGCCTATAATAAAGCCGATGAAATTGAGATTAAGTACTCATAACATTCATCTAAAATAATAAATTGAGAGCATTTCTTACCCTTTGGTGAGAAGTGCTCTTTTTATATCTGCGGTTAAATTTTAGCCTGTCATGAGAAAGGTTGAGCGTAAATAGAACTCAAATGTCGCTAAAAATTAAGCTTTTAGAGCTAAACAAAAAATAATTTTGGAGTTGAGGGTGCGCTTACTTGTAAATACATGGTTTAAAACGCTGTTTTGGCCCCTTAAAATCCAGATTTAGAGCTTTTTAACTTGTTGTTTCTACACTGATTTAATTGGTGGTTTTTTGCTGCTTCCGGATGGTAGTCTTTGTGCATTCGTTAAAGGGAACCTGAAATGCTAGAAACCAATAAAACATTTGTTAAACACGACTTTTCACATCAGGATTTACGAGATGCTCAATTTGAAGCGTGTAATTTTTATGACTGTAATTTTTCCCGTTCAGATTTAAGAGACGCACAATTTATTGATTGCAGGTTTATCGAGCAAGGTGCCGTGGATGGTTGTCGTTTTGATTATGCCGATCTGCGTGATGCCAGTTTTAAACAGTGTCAGTTAGCGATGGGCTACTTTGTTGGGGCAAACTGCTTCGGAATTGAACTAAGAGGGTGCGATCTGAAAGGGGCAAACTTCTTAAAAGCCAGTTTTGCGAATCGAGTGAGCCATCAAGTCTATTTTTGTTCTGCTTATATTACGGGTTGTAATTTATCGTATGTTAATTTTGAACAGCAGTGTCTTGAAAAATGTGACCTATTTGAGAATCGTTGGACAGGGGCAAATCTACAAGGGGCCTCTTTTAAAGGATCAGATTTAAGCCGAAGTGAGTTTTCCGAAGAGTGCTGGGGGCAATTTTCAATGCAAAATTGCGATTTGACCCACACAGAACTCTATGGGTTGAACATAAGAAGGGTCGATTTAAGTGGTGTTAAAATCTGCGATTGGCAACAAGAACAGTTGCTAGAGCCTCTTGGTGTTGTCGTTTTACCCAGCTAGAAAGATGAAATATAGAATAAATGTCGAGATGATGCCCTTTTGTGATCTGAGAGGCTCTGAACGCGGATTAAGCTTATGGTAATATTATGGATGTGAGCTTAAAAACTTAATTATTAAGGTATCAGATGTCGTCAGATCATAATGGCTCAAGTGCGGCCTATGCACGTAAAGAGAGTGCATATCGAGATAAAGCACTAAAATTGTATCCTTGGGTTTGTGGTAATTGCGCGCGTGAATTTGTCTATTCAAATCTTCGAGAGTTGACTGTGCATCATAAGGATCACGATCATACTAACAACCCAGAAGATGGCAGCAACTGGGAGCTCTTGTGTCTGTATTGTCATGATCATGAGCACAGTAAATATACCGACCATGATCGTTATGGAGCGGAAGCAACGGCGAAATTGGATGATCATCAGAATGCAACGCACAATCCATTTGCTGACTTAGCAAAGATGATGAAAAAATAAAGCGATTAAATAAACGGGATCCATAGATCCCGTTTATCATTTAACAGACACCGACATTAAAATTACCTATATCTGACATAACACACCTCTCACTTGGGGAGAATTTCTGCATCTCGCATGTAGGAAATCATTATGGAATTCATAGAAGAAGATCGAGTCGCACTGTATGACACTTGGATGTCTCAAAAAGCTAAAATGCATATCACGCAGATGGCGATGGCAAAAAAATTAGGACTCTCTCAAATTGAGTTTTCACAGTTAATTCGTGGTGGATCTCAGTTAACTATGGGTTTCGTGACTCAATTTTGCCGTTTAATGCGGGTGGAGCCAACACAGATTTTACCTAGCTTGATAAAAGGTGGGTTAGGTGAAAAACAAATTGTTTACTTGCGTAATACGATATCGGTAGATGGCACTATTCAAAATGTTTATGTTGAAGGCAGTCAGGTGATAGTGGAATATAGCCACTTAGTTGAGTAGACGCATTAAGCCGTTGTTTTTAAACTAAAGGCTTGGTGGGTTGGCTGGACTTGATTGATCGCCAATGTCAATTTGAGAGGAATTAACATTGGCATCGTTGGTAAGGCTATCTGAACTCACTCGAACTGGCTTAGCAGTTTAGTAGTTTAGCGATTTAGCAGCTTGGCTCAATCTCAATAGCAAAAATACCGTGGATAGGGATCATCTCTTTGTATTCATGGAAACTATTGAGTAACACGATACCTTCTTCCTTGGTATCACATAGAGTGGATAGCACTTCCATGCCTTCACCATCTAACAATGCGCCTGCATCAGGGTAACAGCGAACGGCTTTCACTGTGACAGAAAGAGCATCCGGCTCAATAACGTCTAGTCCTATAAATGGAGGGCCAGAAATAATTTGAAATTGAATACGGTCGCCCGCCTTTAACTTATCGTATTGAATCGATTCATAGCTGTTATTCGTACGAATTTCGACTTTTTTGCTTCCCGCAACAATTGCTTCTAACGGTTTACGATAAATTTCTAATTTGTAATCTGACATATGGTCTTTACCTTAAATATCGGTGTCATCGCAAGGACGGGGTTCATTAAGCTCTGCGTAGTAATGCAACAGTTCAGTTAACTCTTTAACCCAGCCCAAAGCATCACTTGGTGCTGTTTTTAGAATACTTTCGACTTTAGAACAGTGTGTCTCAAGCGATATCGCTTCTTCCAAGTGAAAAGAGATGGCATAAAAATGCCACAGCACTAAGCGAGTCATACGTTGGCTATTTTGCTTCGCATTGTCCGAATCATCGAATGCCTGTTGGATTTCACTGAGTGCAATTGCCGTCATTCTTAGCCTTGCATCAAGTTGAGCAGACATCATTCGCTCTTCACTGCTCACTTCTTCTTGCTCAAATGTGAACAACTCTGTCATGACGTCTTCTGGAACCATTCGACTAATCATACGCACGCCAAATTCTTCTAACTCGTGGCGTGGCATCGTCATTAAACATTGAAGCGCGTAATCTCGGACCATTTTTATCTCAAATTTTAAATAAAGGAGGGCGGGTATTTTATGCTTTATGGCGTGTTTTTCCACGTTAGTTTTAAAATTGCAGCAAAAAGGGCTCATTAAAACAAAAAATGTGTGAGCTAACCTAGCAGTCTTGAAGAAATCAATAGCAAGATAATTAAACTTGTCAATCGATAGTTAAAAAATTGTTGTTTAATGTTATATTGTCTCAAATTTGAAAATAGGAGCTCAAGGATGAAGCTTTCGATATCCAGTAAGTTGCAACTCAGTTTTTTGCTACTTGTCGTACTTTTTATCGCATCCGCTAGTTTTACATATCGAAGTGTATCTGTAGTCGAAAAGAATACACAGTCGTTGTTACTATCTGATTTGCCGACAGTCGATACCAGCCGCGCCATTGGTCAATCGATACAAGCCTCTTTATCAACGGTACGTGCTTACATGCTATTAGGCAGCGATGAAGCGACGGGATTAGATCAATTAAATCAGCTTGATAACATCATACTTCAAACGGACGAAGCGCTTCCTACGCTAGAGTTACTGCTCGCTTCCGATCAATACTCAAAGATTTTACAACAGTGGCAAGATCTAAAACTGGCGATGACCGACATCACCGAACTCAGTCATAGTGAAGAGAACCTCCCTGCCCACAGCCTGTTTATCTATGAAGCGGCACCGATAGCGGAAGTGGCGCTTGATCAACTGCAAGGTTTAATTAATGACGAATCGTCGAATAAAGAGGGTGGCGACCGTAAGCGATTATTCAAACTGTATGCTGATAGTTATACATCGCTGGCGAATGCTTTGGCGTCGATGAGAGATTTTCTTTTGTACGGCCATCAAGACTATTTAGACAAGTACTTCGATTTCATTAAAGCGCATAACAAATCCGTTGCCGAAATTGAATCCAAAGCGTTCTTATTATCCGATAGTGATCTGAGCTTGTGGTCGCTGTTTAACGAAATGCAGCAGTTGTATTTCCCACTGGCGGATCAAGTCATTACGCTGCGTAAAGGCTCTGATTGGAATAAAGCCAATGCGTTAATGGCGAATAAAGTTATTCCTTACGCATCCCAACTGAATCAAAGTTTAGAGCAAGTGGTTCGAGCTCAACAGCAACAAGCTGATCACAGTGGTCGAGGCATTCAAAATAATGTTCAGCAGGTGATTACATTACTGATTGCTGCGGCGATATTTGTTTCGATTGTTGCTGTCGTCATTGCTCGTTATTTAGGGAAAAGCATTGGATTACGCGTGGCAGAAGTGTCACATCGCGCTCAATTAATTGCTGAAGGCGACGTTTCGCAACCAGCATTGGTGGTTTTAGGTCAAGATGAGTTGGCAAGCTTAACGGTCTCCATTAACCAAATGAATGATTCATTGAGGGATATCGTCCAAGGTGTCACGGAAAAAGCTGAGCAAGTAGAAGGCAGTATGGCTGATCTTTCGGACTGCAATGAGAAAACATTACATCAAGTGGCTCAGCAGAAAGCCAATATCGATCAGATGGGGCATGAAATTCAAGAAGTGTCTGTTTCAGCAAACAATACCGCACATCTTGCCCAGCAGTCAGTGAGTTCTTTAACCGCATCTAAACAAGAGTTGTCACAAGGCGCTTCCGCTCTTGAGCAGAACCGAAATACTATGAATCAGTTGCATCATACTATAGATAACGCGAGTGGCTTGGTGCATGAACTAAGTAAAGAGAGTGAAGCTATTGGTCGAGTGACCGAAGTGATTGAAGGGCTTGCGGAACAGACCAATTTATTGGCGCTAAATGCAGCGATAGAGGCGGCGCGAGCGGGAGAGCAAGGTCGAGGTTTCGCGGTGGTGGCCGATGAAGTTCGTTTACTTGCAACTCGCACCACAGAATCGACAACCGAAATTAATAGCATAGTGCATGCAATTCAATCGTCGACAACCTCAGTTGTTCGAGAAATTGAACAGAGTCAAGGGTTGGCAAGAGAAGGAGCAGAGCATACATCGGATGCGGTTTCACGCTTAGAAAGCACCACGAATCAGATTGAAGATTTAAATGCTCAGATGATGGATCTGGCGGCTGCCGCAGAACAGCAGTCTAGCGTTACTCAAGCGATCACTAATTTAGTGCAAGGGGTAACAGAATCGGTAGATGGTGTTTCACAAATCAGCTTGGATTCAAATGCGACAAGTGAGAGGGTGAAAGAGAGAGTGATCGAACTGAATAGTGAGATGGCGAAATTCAAGCTGAACTAACTTATTGCAAGCTGAACTAACATATTGGTAGAGGATATAAAAAGCCTTCCCACTCTTAAGTCGTGCTTACAAGAAAGAGCTTAAGAAGGCTTTTTACTGCTAACTATTCACTAATAGCCTTTGCTCTATGACAAAGGCTGTTTAAAACTATACCGCCATTGGAAGGTTGTCTGCTGGTGGCGAGTTGCGGTAAACACGTTTAAGTCCAACAACAACAAGCAGCGACATCGCTAACATTATTCCGCCTACTGGAAGTTGATCTGTGGTTGGCAACATAGAAGCCACCATTGTTGCAAGACCTGCGCCTAGATTCTGCATTCCACCTAATGTTGCACCTGCTGTGCCTGCGTGACGAGGGAAAGGAGAAACCGCCCCTGTCGTCGCAGCTGGAAATAGAATGCCAGCACCAAGAAAGTAAACCGTCGCACCACCCACAAGAGATACCGCGTTGGTATACCCAAATAGGCCAGGAATAAGAACAATCAATGCGCCAATAACAATGGCATACAGTCCGACAACTAACGCTGTTTTTTCCGACCACTTCATTGTTAGCATGCTCGATAAACCAGCACCCGCAAGGTAACCCGGAATTGGCATGATGAACAATAAACTCACAATCGTTGCTGGTAAGCCCAAAGTACCTGCTAATAACACACCTGCTGCCGCTTCAAATACAGCGACACCTGCAAATGTAGCCACTAGGCACAGTAGAAAACCTTGGAAACGACGATCTGATAACACAAATTTATAGCTTTCTGTTACTGGCTCAGCGTGGCGTTTTGTTTTTGGCAGTGTCTCTTTCATACTCGTCATCATGGTGATCACTACTGCGAAGCCAAATAAAGCCAAGAATAAGTAGCTCGTTCTCCATCCAAACATTTCAGTTAAGAAGCCTCCAAGCAATGGTGCCATCAGAGGAGAAAACATCACACACATGCTGATCAGGCTGTTAGCTTTATGTAGTTCTTTACCTTCAAAGCAATCACGAGTCAGTACGCGAGACATTGCGCCGCCACTGCCAATGCCTGCTCCTTGAACAAAGCTACCAAATAAAAATAGCGAGTAGTCTTGAGCAAACAATGTAATAAGCGTGCCAATAATGTAGATCGCTAAACCTGAAACGATAATCGGTTTACGCCCTAGACGATCAGAAAGAGGGCCGTAAATGAACTGCGATAATCCATAAGGGATCAGGTAGCAAGCCATTACCGCTTGCAATGATGCCGGAGTAACTAAGAAATCTTTTGCCATGTGACCAATCGACGGTACATACATGGTTTGCGTCATTTGTCCTACTGCCGTAAGAATCGCGATAAGAAATGTAAGTCGCACTAAAGGGAAAGACGCAGACATAAGTTAATCTCCAACAAAATAATGAAAAGAAAGTAGAGCAAATGAATGAGTTTGACTTAAATAATCTAACACTTCATGAATTGGTTGCTCTGCGAAGGCGCGAGATATTAAGGCTAGTTAGAGATATAGGCAATCAAAAAATGTGACATGGCGCACTATATAATTCTATGCTTCGGATTAGAAAAATTAATCATTAAGGTTTCGTAATTGTTGGGCTCTAACGGTTGAATGTTGTATGTGGTTAACGATGTGGATTTAATGAGGAGTAGGGCGGATATTTATGCGTTTTGAAGTGAAAGAGGTATAAGTATGAGAGATAAAACTTAGGTCATTGATCTATTGATTATGTTGCTAATGTTCCTTGTGACATATAACGACTAATATAGAGAAACTGCCGTTAAATTAACCGTAAAAGGGCATGCATTCAGCTTCTACTTTTCATGGATTTCATAACCGTGTATAAAGGGAAAAGACAACAACTAATAGTGAAGATGAAATGATGAAATTAGATAAGCTGGATAACAAAAACAGACGTATTAGAAAGAAACTTTACCTAGGTGAATTTGCTATTCTTGGTTTTGACGTCAGCTGTAAGACATCAATTACTGATTTTGATAGCTATGACAAATTTGTAGATGAGTTCATTGATTACATTGATGGCATCAACCTTTGCTTTGGTGGCGGCGGTTTGGAGTTGTTCGAAGGCTTCCTATGCTCAACTGAGCGTTACAAATCAGTAACTGAAGAAGAGCAAGCGCAAGTTATCGCATGGCTAGAAGCTCGTGAAGAAGTGAAAGAAGCGGTTGCAGGCCCACTAGTGGATGCAAACTACTTCTTCTAGTTTGATCTGTTGATAACCAGAACGGTCACTTTAATAAAGAAAACGATGAAAGCCGCTTAAATTGAGCGGCTTTTTTATACCTAAATGTGCTTGATGAGTAAATGCACTAACAACATTCATTCGTTATACGTTCGTTTTTGCTTAATACATTTAAGAACATGTGATCAATACGTGTTATTCGCTTAAGGCGGACTGCTAAGTTTAATGCTTTCCTAGGTTTGTATTTTTAATATTATCAATAATTCGAATCTATGCGATCCATATGGAAATATTTAGCCTTATAATCTATGCCCACTATTCCCATAAGGATAATGGTTAAACTAAAATTCATATCACATAAGTTTCAGAATCTGATACAGCAGAGATATTATTAACTATAATAAATATGATATTTTATTGCGTAACCTTTGAATGGTATTTTGTTGATAACGGACGTCATGTGAAGCAAAACTTTAGGGATCGAGCAGAAAAAATATATCAGTACGCAGAACCAAATTTGATGATCGTTGGTTGGATGGGCGCAATTGGATATCCAGCATACTATTTTGTATGGAAATTTCTTTTCCCTCAAGATTATGAAAGTTTGCCTATGCGGTTTATGTGTAGTGTTTTTTATTCTATTCTATTAGTTCGCCACGCATTTCCGCAAAGGTTTCGCCATTTATTACCCTACTTTTTCTTATTCTCCGTGGGGTTTGGTTTACCATTTTTCTTTTTCTATATGCTATTAATGAATGGCTGGTCAACGATCTGGGCGATGTCTTTCATGGCGGCGAGCTTCTTACACATTCTTCTTGTGTTTGATACTAAAGTCATCATCGGACAATCGATTCTTAGTGTTGCCTTCGCCTATGCGCTAGCGTGGTTCAATAGTGGATACACATTAGAAGTATGGGTGAACTGGGCATATACCCCTATCATATTGTTTACCTATGTATTTGGTAATTTGTGTTACTTCCGAAACCAGAATGAACATGAAAGCAAAGTGTCGCTCGCAAAATCGTTTGGCGCTGGTATTGCACATGAAATGCGCAACCCAATCAGTGCGATGCTTTCATCTATAGAGTTAATTCGTGGGCATTTGCCAGCATCACCTTTAGGCTCAAAAGATGATCGCACTATATCTCCTCAGCAGTTACGCCATCTGAATGAAATGCTAGATGATGCTCAGCAGATCGTCGTCGCGGGGAATGAAACAATCGATTTGCTCCTGACTTCAATTGATGAGAATCAAATCTCTACTAATACCTTCCAGAAATACAATGTGTATGACGTTGCTGAAGAAGCGGTTAGTCAGTTTAGCTATAAAGCGAAGCCGGATAGAGAATCTGTACAGATTGAAGGGGATAAACACTGTGATTTCTTTGGTAGTGATGTGCTGTTTAAGTATGTCATTTACAATCTGCTAAAAAATGCTTTTTCACATCGTCGCCAAACGGATGCAGCCATTGTAATTAAGATCATACAGTCAAATAACACGACAATCATTAAAGTTCGAGATAATGGGATTGGGATTTCTGATGAGCAGTTGAAGCTCATTTTTGATGACTTTTACACCTCGGGTAAGAAAGGGAATTACGGGCTGGGTTTGCCATTTTGTAAAAAAGTACTGAAAGCCTTCTCTGGCAGCATCAAATGCAAATCAAAGCTTGGCCATTGGACTGAATTTAGATTAACGATTCCGTCTTATTCGTCTAGCCAAAGTATTAGCTTTAGGAACCAAGTTCTGGCAACGAAGAAAATTCTATTTATCACGGGAGTTGAACTCCATCCGTCACGTGAAGTCATGAGTGTTCTTAATGATTGTTCATTATATTATGGTTTCAGTTTAGAAATGTTGAATGCAGAACAGGCTTTGGTTAAAGAGGAGTATCAGTTTGAGTATGACTTGATCTTAATCGATGGGCGAATGGTGGAGCACTCATCTGTCGCTTGGTCTACGCTTGAATCGCGCTTACACTTTACAGAAGCTAAACTGGCCATGTTTGCTTCACCTGGAGTATCAAAGCGGCTGCAATGTGATAAAAACTTGTGGATTGAATGTGTTAATCAGATTGAATTTCAAAAGTATCCTACAAAAGTTTTGTCTGAATTGTTATTTGAACAGAAAATGATAGGGCAACCAGATGTTGCTAAAGAGAAAAGGAAAATTGATGCTCAAATCATGTTAGTTGATGATAACGCTTCTGTGCGTTCACTCACCACCTTAATACTTGAGCAACAAGGTTTTAGTGTAATTCAGGCTGAGAATGGAAAACAAGCGTTAGATCTATTGAGTAAAAACCAGATCCAATTAATCTTAATGGATGCGGAAATGCCTGTGATGGATGGCATAGAAGCGACAGAAAGAGTGCGGTTGTTAGGCCATACTGATTTACCAATTATTGGTTTCAGTGCAGATGCGAGTACAACAATGATTGGAAATATGCTCGATGCAGGTATGAATGACTATGTGAGCAAGCCAGTAAAAAAAGATATATTGATTAATAAACTCATTGATTGGATTTAAATATAGGTCTTAAATTCAAATGTAAGACCTATTTAATTGGTGTGGCTTAATCTAAGAAATACAGCTCATCATTATTTATAGCCATATCACAGACATGTATGATTTTATTTATATCGTGTTCATTAAGTTCTGAGTGTAAAGAAAATCGGAAGTTATTTTTACTTTTTAATGTGGCAGGTGAGCAAAATACGGACCCTATGACACCATTATTATAGAAAAAATCACGAACTTTTTCTGTATTCACTTCATCTCCTGTTTCTAAGCTAATAATTTGTGTTTCACTACCAATATTAAATCCTAATGATCTGAGAGCGTTTCTTAATTTCTCCGACATTGAAAACAAGTTAGCTCTTTGAACATCACTTTCGATAATGATGTCCAATGTAGCGTCTAACCTATCAAGTTCATGAGGTAAAAGCGCAGAGCTGAAAATTGCAGGGTTAGAAATAAAAGGCAGACATTGTGCCAGTTTGCCATGAGATAGAACCGCACCAGCACGATAAGCGAAAGTTTTCGCTAAACTGACAGTGATAAAATCAACTTTATGGCTTAGGTTAAGCGAATGGACTAAACCTCTACCGCTTTGGCCGATAACACCAAGTGAATGAGATTCATCGGCCACAATCGCGCACTCAAACTCTTCCGCTATCTCTACTATTTCTTGCAGTGGCGTTACGCTTCCACGAATGCTGTAAATTGAATCTACGAGGATGATCCCTGGGCCGTGGCGTTTCACCAACTTCTTTAAGTGGCGGACACTGTTATGAATAAATGGATAGATATCAGCGCCAGCAATTCTTGCCCCTTCCCAGAGTGACATATGAGCAAAAAAGTCGATATAAACCTTTGTATCCTGTTCACAGATGGTTTGCAGCAGGCCGATATTGGCATCCCAGCCAGACTGGCAGATATTACAATCTGCGAACCCAACATATTTTGCAAGGTTAGATTGGAATGAAGGAATATCACTTTCATTTTGAAGAAATACACCAGACATAACAACACTTTCGTTATGCTCTTGTATTGCAGTAATGTGCTTATCTTTGAGCTTTTGATTACCAGATAAAGATAAGTAGTCATTACTTTGAAGAAAAATGGAGTCGATATCAGGTATATTACCCAGAACGAGATGTTTTCCATTGACCCGTGGTTTAATATTGTCAGACAAATAACGGTCTAATTTGTTTTCTATTTTTGTTGGTAGTGGCTTAACACTATTAGGCTTTTGCATAATCTATACTCTATGTTTTATTGAATTAAATGCAGTGCCAGCTGACCAATATAGATTGCAACAATGATTGTTACATATCACGCCTTATTAATTAATTTTATTAAACTAATTGCAAAATTAAATATTGTGTATTTAAGTTCTGATGTTCGGTTTGTACTCCTTGGGGTCTAAATTATTCATTTATGCAGGGTTTCTTACAATATCTTGGATGTTATTTCTTTTTTTAGAGCAATGTTTTTATACCAGTGTTATTTCATTTATGTGTGATAAATATAATTAGTAAATTTCATTAATAAATTAAACATAGTAGAGATGTAAGTAATGTTTGTCTTAGAGCCCGTTGATATGTTCAGCCAAAGCCATTAACCTGATAGACCTTATGTAAGAATAATAAAATGATAGGAGAAAGTGCATGGGAACCAAAAAGGTCGCTTTTATTGGCTTAGGGGTTATGGGCTATCCAATGGCGGGGCATTTGAAACTCGCAGGGCATGACGTTACCATCTTTAATCGTTCAACAGAAAAAGCACAATCATGGGTGGAGCAATATTCTGGTGATTATCAGAGTTCACCGAAATTGGCAGCGGAAGGTTGCGATATTGCGTTTGTTTGTGTCGGCAACGATGATGATGTAAGAAGTGTTATGTATGGTGAACATGGCGTGATTGCAGGCTTGAAACCTGGTGCAGTTATCGTAGATCACACGACTACTTCGGCTGATCTTGCTATTGAGCTAGCAAAAGCATGTGCAGAACAAGGGCTTCGTTTTGTTGACGCTCCGGTCTCTGGTGGACAGGCTGGTGCAGAAAATGGCGCACTTACAATTATGTGTGGTGGTGAGCCAACTATCTATGAGTCTGTTTCACCAGTAATGGATGCTTACGCAAAACAGTCAGTATTACTTGGCGAAAACGGCCAAGGGCAGCGTTGTAAAATGGTAAACCAAATCTGTATCGCTGGTGTGCTGCAAGGGTTAAGTGAAGCGATCCTGTTGGCAAAGGAAGCTAACTTAGATATTGAACAAGTTACAGATGTATTAAAACATGGTGCGGCTGGCTCTTGGCAGATGGAAAATCGTGCAGTGACAATGGCGCAAGACAGTTTTGACTTTGGTTTTGCGATAGACTGGATGAGAAAAGATCTTTCTATTTGCTTAGATGAGGCGAAGCGTCACGAGCTAGATTTACCACTGACAAAAACGGTAGATGCACAATATGAAGCGTTGCAGAAGATGGGGCTTGGTCGGATGGATACGTCGGTATTGATAAAATCACTGACACAATGATCAGTAGCAAATACCTAAAACATTGATGAGCCGAAAACATTGATGAGATAGACAGATTAGTTGATGCACTCTTTTATTGCTTTAAGCCAATATTCAATTGGTTTGATTCCGATACGGTGAGTAAAAGTTTGCATCAACATCGTGACTTATAGCGCGTTGCTACACTATGGTCATGTCCCTACTATTATTTTTGCCCCCATACATTGCTTACCCAGCCGCCAACATGTTCGTCATAGTGATTGCCGCTAAACTCTTGCCGATGTTCAACCATATGGTTTGAATTGGGCCGAGACTCGAGAATGTGTGAAATGTGTTTCGCCATCGGATCGTTTGGACAAGCTGCTTGGTTTCTGAGTGCAACCTCTTTGATGATTTGTAATCGATAAGATGGATTCATCCTTTTCATTTTACTCTACTCCTTGGTTGGTAATTTACTAAATTTAGAACTGCGAAGTCGTTTCGTCAAATTAGTAGTTGGAAATAAAATGAAAGTGTATTTAGGTGTTTAATAAATTAAGTAGATAAAACAATCCGTTATACTTTTAGTTATATTTTTTATTATGTTAGTTTATTTAGCTTAAACATAAGTCACTGTTTTATAAGGAATAAATAATTTATAAAAAACTAGGCATTATTAAGAATGAGAGGCGTGTTGCTAGAAGTTTTAGGAGGATATTGATGGTAATTCATGTGCTTCAAAAAAGAGAAGGGCAGACGTATTATCTGCCCAACTAGGTTTAACGTCGACGCTTATTTGGTCTAGGTGCCGAATCATTATTCTCTGTATTACGCTTATGCTTGGGAACATAATTTAATATTGAAATTGGTAGCTCTTTGCTTGGGACAAACCCTTCAATTTCTTTACGAGTGATTAAATGCCCTAAACGACTTTCAATCATACAAAGATTCTTGAAGTTATCTCTGGAAACTAAAGAGATCGCTTCACCTACAGCACTTGCACGACCCGTTCGGCCAATACGGTGGATGTAGTCATCAGCCGGATAAGGAAGATCATAGTTTACCACTCGGCTGAGGTTATCAATGTCGATACCACGAGCAGCCACGCCGGTCGCAACAAGGAACTTCACTTTGCCCGCTTTGAATTGCTCTAAAACTTGCGCTCGCACTTGTTGGCTTCGGCCACTATGAATCGCTTCTGCTTTAATCCCACGCTTTTCAAGTTGGCTGACAAGTTTGGCTGCTCCATGCTTAGTCTCGATAAAGATAAGAGCTTGGTCCCATTCACCATCGGTAATTAAATGGCTGAGAAGTGCTGATTTCTTATCTTTGTCTACCGCGACTAGCCATTGACTGATGTTGGATTTTGAAGCGCTATGCTTAGCAATAGAAATCTCTTCAGCATCATTAATAGCCGATTTAGCAAGATCTCTTACAGGATTCGATAAGGTAGCTGAGAACAGTAAATTTTGGATATCTTGTGGTAAACGAGCGATGATTTTATTGATATCTTCAATAAAACCCATATCCAACATGCGATCTGCTTCATCAAGAACCAGAGTTTCCACTTCATCAAAATGAACCGCGCGCTGACCATAAAGGTCGATCAAACGGCCTGGTGTTGAAACCAGAATATCGACACCTTCGATAAGACACTGTTTCTGAGGTGCGTAGTCCACTCCGCCATACATCGCCATCGATTTAATATCTAAGTATTTACCGTACTCTTCGATATTTTTGCTAATCTGAATCGCTAATTCGCGAGTTGGGGTAAGAATAAGCGCTCGAATGCGTTTTGCTCTTACAGGTCCACGGTTACTTAGCATTTCAAGTAATGGCAATACAAAGCTCGCCGTCTTACCCGTACCCGTTTGGGCTGCTGCAATCAGGTTTTTTCCTGTTAGTACCGTTGGTATCGCTTTTTCTTGAATTGGCGTTGGGGTTTCATAGCCTAGTTCAGCTACTGCTTTTAAAATCGGATCGCTTAATCCAAGTTTGGAGAATGGCATTGTGAGTCTCAATAAATGGTGATTCAATAAATAGACGTTTAACTGCGGTGAGTGCTTATTGTTAAATTATCGTTTAACAATAAGCACTGCTTGTCTACAGTTATCGCCGAAATTGGCGGCATTCTAGCATGAAGAAGCATAGGCCGCTCAAAAAAAGCATGCGGTGAAATGGAATGGTTAACGAGTTCGATCATTACGCTCAATAATTTGTTCGAGTGTTGAATGTAAAATTGTTCTATATGGATATAAGAGATTGAAAAATAGAAATTTCTTTATACAATCAACAATGAAATTACGAATAGGATGTGCTTTCTAGTGAAGAACTTTGATGTGAATTTATTACGAGTATTAGCGGTACTACTAGAAGAGCGAAGTGTAACCGCTGCCGCTGCACGACTGTACCTTAGTCAGTCTGCGGTTAGTAAGCAGTTAGCAAAGCTAAGAGAAACCTTTAATGATCCCCTGTTTGAGCGGGTTGCTAAAGGTTTGCATCCCACACCGAAAGCATTAGCACTGCAACCCAGTATTCATGAAATTTTACGTCGAATTGATCAGCTTGCTATTCCAACTGAGTTTGAACCTGAAAAAAGCCAGCGAACTTTCAATTTTGATTTAGTTGAAAGTGCTTATGCCGCAACCTATTCCCGTTTTATGCCGAGTCTCCTTAAGCAAGCCCCAGGGATCAGCATTAATAGCCGAACTTGGAGTGACGAGAGTTTACATCGCTTATTGAGGTGCGAAATTGATTTTGCCATTGGAATTTACGAGTGGGATGAGCGCGCAAAATCTCACTACATGACGATTCCAGATGAACTTCGCTATGTTGAACTTGCTCGTGACTATTCTGTTTGTTTGATGCGAAAGGGGCATCCTGCACTAAATGAAGAGTGGAATATAGAAACGTTTTTGAAATATAGGCATTTAGAAGTGACTATCGGTGGTGTCAGTGGATGGCTGCTTAAAGAGGTGCTCGATCTTGAACGCAAGAAGCTGGATAGTGCGGTGAATGTGTCTGATCTTCAAAGCGCCATCGCTTTGTGTGAACAGAGTGATCTTTTGATGTGCTATCCGGCGTCTGCCGTGAAGATGCTCGTTAAAAATAATAATCTAGTGGCAAAACCTCTACCGATTAAATTAGAACCGGGCGGTTATTCGCTGTTATGGCATCGACATTTTGATAATGATCCTAGCCACAAATGGCTACGTGAATTAATTATCGATTTGGCATCTGGTGATATTTCGTCATCAGATTGGGGGTTTTGATTCGATCAACGTCAGGCACAATAGAGCTTATTAAATATACAAATGGCCCTGAATTAGGGCCATTTGTATTTTGCTATTGAACTAAGCTCGTGCTGATTATTGAATCTCAAGCAGTTCAATATCGAAGATAAGTACCGTTGCTGGCGGAATTGGGCCAGAACCATTTTTTCCGTAGCCTAAGGTGCTTGGTACAAACAGGCGAATCTTTTCACCTTCAACCATATACTGCACACCCTCTGTCCAGCCTTTAATGACTTGATTAAGACCAAATGCGATTGGCTCATTTCGTTCTACAGAGCTATCAAAGACAGTACCATCCATTAGGGTGCCATGATAATGCACTTTCACGCGGCTTTTAGCTGTTGGGTGCTCAGTTCCAGTACCTTCTTGTAACACTTGGTATTGCAGGCCACTTTCCGTTGTGATTACCCCTTCTTTCTTTCCATTTTCTACCAAGAAATCTTGGCCAATTTGAAAGTTGATATCAGCAGCTTTGTGATTATTCCATGTGCGATAAATAAAGAATCCAGCAAGTAGGAAAATGATAATTGGGAATACAAACTTAGTCATAATGATGTCCTTAACTATTATGGTTGAGTCAGAAGGTAAGAGATAGTGTGGGCGATAGCTTCAATGTTGTCATGTCCAGCGGTCAATACTTGGTACTTTCCTTTAACAATAAAAGTTGGTACAGAATTGATTTCGCCAGCAACCGATACGTGTTGAGCTTTTTCTAAGTAAGTAAATAGCGTGGTCTGTTGCTCTTTATTCAGTTGATAAGGGCTCACAAGATCACGAGTTTGAAATGCTTTCTCAATAGCGGCTTGACGCTCTGTATTTGTCGAACCTTCACCCATTTGTACGGCTGCAAAGAGTTCATCCATAAATGCGTGATCAGGTGTAGCGTCTAATTGCATTACGGCGGTGTAGTAGATCATTGCTGCAATTTGAGCATTCTCATTAAAAGTAACATGTAGCTTATCAACTTTTTGAGAAGTCAAAGATTCTATCTGAGGTATAAAGTTTTCCATTTTACGGCAGTGTCCGCAGGAAAGGGAGAAGACTTCAGTTAAAGGGGCGACATCATAGCTGCTAACATCATTTGGAAGTCTTTGAAATTGAGAACCTTCTTGAGGAACACTGTTTTCTGAGCAGCCAAGTAATAAGAAGCTAGCAAGAACAAGTGCTGACAATCTTGAGATTAATTTAAACATAGGATTCTTTTTAAAAAATATGATGCTTGGATTTTACCTACTAAGTCATTAGATCGATACTGGTTTTTTTGTAACTTGTTGCAAATGACGGCCTATTTTGTCATCTAAGAACGTTTGATTCGATCGGTTTAGAAACGTGATAAAAACGAACTAAGTAGCAAAAAAATGCTTAAAGTTTTACCGCTGTGGTCGATATATAAGTAAGTCATTCATAGAGCTGAATTGGAATGTGGTGCATTATGAAATACATAGCTGTCTTTTTAGGTATTCTCTTATCAGGATGCAGTAGCATGCCAACCATGTATGGCGGATTACTGGATGCTGCGCCTCAACACGATGGAGAGTTGCTATACCCTGATCGGGGAGTGGTTTCGCCTACGAAAAAGAAACACACAGTAGGTGGCCCACAAGGTCAACAGCGTCCATCGGCCTACAGTTCATTAGAAAGCTTCTTAGCGACTCGTGGTATTGATTACGAAGTCCTTCCTGGTAACTACGTGATGGTTCGACTAAAAAACCGTATTCAGTTTGAATCGGGTTCTGCAACGGTTTCAAGTTACTCAGAGCAGTGGCTAAATGAGTTGGGAAGCTACTTAGCGCGCCAACCAGGAATTGATATTGTTATTGATGGACATGCTGACAATACTGGGAGCAATAGATTAAACGATGGGCTTTCAGAATCGCGAGCTAAGCAGGTGAAGTTGTCTTTGATGAAGCAAAAAGTCGCCATGAATTCAATTTACACCCGTGGCTATGGTGAATATGTACCAGCGTGCTCAAACCAATCTAAAGTGGGCAAAGCGTGTAATCGTAGAGTTGAATTGATGCTGATCGTTGCGAATTAGCAAAGCTGATCCACTATCCCCCCTTAAAAAATATCTAAAAAGCCAAAGAATTCAAAAAGCCCCTAGACTGACGTTTAGGGGCTTTTTTGTAGCAAAAAACCATTCGCTTTATGATTGTACATTTTCTATTTATAAAGTTGCGCGCATTAATTAGGTAAATACAGTTGGTTTATAAATTAGTTAGTAATAAATAATAGGGCAAAGTACATCGTTGGTCTGATTTTAATTGTAGCGCTACAACAATTGAGTAATATTTAAAGTGCTAGAGAACACGTTATCTATTATATTTTATGCATATATATGCAATGTAATATTCGATATTTGGAATGTAAGCATTTAATGTCATATAAATTTATATTCCGAGCAAATATCACATTATTGTCAAAATTCTTAATATAAACTCCGCGCGAATCGATTTTTTTTAGGGCTTTATTCGGGAATTTATATGTTATCTATTATTATATCTCTGATCGTGACAGGGCTTGTTGCGACTTTTGTACTCAAGGGATACAAGGCTCAAGCCATCTTAATTGCTGGTGGTATTGTTTTGATGGTTTCAGCAATGCTAATTGGGCAGGATTTGCCACTACCAGAAAGTGCTTCTACGGGGTCTCAATGGCTTGATATTTTCCATTTTATTAAGCTCACTTTTTCAAGTCAGAGCGCCGGTTTAGGTCTGAAAATCATGGCGATTGCCGGCTTTGCTTTTTATATGCATGAGATTGGTGCATCAGAGGCATTGGTGCGTGTTCTCACTCGTCCGCTAACTCACATTAAGCATATGCCTTACCTGTTTATGGCGATGTGTTTCATTATTGGTGAGTTTCTTTCTATTTTCATTACAAGTGCATCTGGTTTAGGTGTACTACTAATGGTGACGCTATATCCATTAATGCGAAGTGTTGGTTTAAGTCGTTTGTCTGCATGTGCGCCTATTGCGACTGCGGTTGCGGTAGAGATGGGACCGGGTCAAGGTAACGTGAACTTTGCAGCAGAGATCATTGGCATAGATGTTGTTGATTACGTTGTGCAATATCAATTGACGGTTGCGCTTGCTGCATTAACTGTTATTGCTGTTCTTCATGTACTGGTACAAAAGTATTTTGATGTAAAAAGTGGCCATATCGCAAGTGAACATCGCCATTTGAATGAGCAATCAGAAACTGTGGCTGTAAGCGAAGAAAGCTCAGCGATTGCGCCTACCATCTACGCTATTTTACCGGTTATTCCTTTAGTGCTTATTTTTACATTCAGTAAATTAATGATAAGTAGCATTAAAATGGACGTGACTACTGCAATGCTCGTTTCTATTGTCATCACTCTAGGATTTGAATTTGTCCGTCGTGACAATGCTAAAGCGGTCGTTGATTCTATTCAAATATTCTTCGATGGGATGGGGCGTCAGTTTGCTAACGTTGTGACATTCATTGTTGCAGGCCAAGTTTTTGCGCAAGGTTTGAAAACCATTGGTGCCATCGATGTGATTGTAAATGCAGCCGAATCTGCTGGATTTAGCCCAGTACTTATGACGATTGTGATGGTCGCAATCATTATGGTTTCAGCTATTTTAATGGGGTCAGGTAATGCGGCATTTTTCTCGTTTGCCAATTTAGTTCCTGAAATCGCAGGTAAGATGGGCATTGCACCAGTGATGATGCTGTTACCGATGCAGTTTGTTGCCGGGATGAGTCGTAATATCTCACCAATCGCACCTAACATGGTTGCCATTGCGGGCGTTGCAGATGTCTCACCATTTGAACTTGCAAAAAGAACAACGATTCCAATGGTCGGCGGGATCCTCATCTCTGTATTTGTCAGTATCATTAGTTTTTAGCATCCTCAAAATGACTCTTGCTGAGAATCAAGATTGGAACCTGATTTAGTGCAATTTGATTTAGGGTGATCAGACAATATACAATCAATGAATGGTGAGAACGGCAGATTTTAATGCCTGTAACTTATATGCCTCAGTTAGATACTGGGGCTTTTTTGTGCCAGTAAAACACCATTTGAACAGATGAATGTTTCTTTAATACGTGTCTTATATGAAGTTAGTGGAACCGTTTTTGTTACAAAGTAATTAATTCGTAGTCTAATGATTTTTCATCCTGTTGTTCTTTCTGGGTTTACATTGTAAATATTCAGTATCATTTCTATATTGTTGTAATTAAAGAAATTAATGGCTCTGCTTACGTTCTGAATATAAGTATTAAATGTTGCCTTTATGTGATTTTGTGGCGCTTGTATGTTGTGAGATGTAATGTTTTGGTGAAATAATAATTTGTACTCTAACTATTTTTCTGGCATTTTATACTTAATTGACCGTTCAATAAAAAATAAAAGGTTCAGAAATGCCCAAGGTTGGAATGCCAGATATTCGCAAACCGCAACTTGTTAAAGCGACGATGGCAGTGATAGATCGAGTAGGGCTTCATGGCGCGAGTATTTCGTTGATCAGCAAAGAAGCTGGTGTGTCGACTGGGATCATTAATCACTATTTTGGCGGCAAACACGGCCTGCTTGAAGAGACGATGCGAGAGATCCTTCGTCAGCTGTCCACCAGTATCACTTCCCAATTGAAATTACTGCCTGTGGATGCTCACCATCAGCGGATCAACGCGATCATTAAAGGTAATTTCGAAGGCTATCAAGTTAAAAATGAAGTAGCGAAAACGTGGTTAGCATTCTGGTCTTATTCAATGCATGACGTTCAGCTTAAACGCTTACAACGGGTCAATGAAAAACGTCTATTGTCACATCTTAAAATTGAGTTGAAAGCATTATTGCCAATTGAACAAGCAGATCTCGTGGCTCACGGGGTGGCTTCATTAATTGATGGTATATGGCTGCGGGGCACACTCAACCCTGATGGTATTGATGGAGAGAAAGCCACTGAAATCATCAACGATTACTTAGATAAACAACTCACCTTTTATTCCCAACAATCGATGAATTCTTGATGATTTAAGAACGTATCGAGTCAGTTACTTCTAATACATCACTCATTCACAAAATTAAAATAAGTTAGATTCTTCAAATGGAAATGAAATCACTATACATCGATGGTAAAGCGGTATGTGCAACATCTGCTGAAACCTTTACCAGTTATAACCCTGCAAATGGAGAAGCGATTGCAAAGATAGGACAAGCGTCTCAACAAGATCTTGATCTCGCAATGGAATCCGCTAAACGTGGCTTTGCTATATGGTCCGGAATGTCACCTATAGAACGCAGCCGAATTTTGCTTAAAGCCGTCGAAATACTGAGACAGCGAAATGATGAACTTGCAGCATTAGAAGTCGCCGATACCGGAAAACCATTACAAGAAGCGCTAGAAGTGGATATCGTTTCTGGTGCCGATGTGATCGAATATTTCGCAGGCCTCGTTCCCGCAATGCAGGGTGATCAGCAACCACTGAGTGACAATCAGTTTTTCTACACTCGACGTGAACCCTTGGGAGTTTGCGCGGGCATCGGCGCTTGGAATTATCCTGTTCAAATTGCAATGTGGAAATCCGCACCCGCATTAGCCGCGGGTAATGCGATGGTTTTCAAACCTTCCGAAGAGACACCACTTACCGCATTGAAATTAGCCGAAATATACACAGAAGCGGGGCTGCCAGACGGTGTATTTAACGTGGTGCAAGGGGATTACCGTGTAGGCCAAATGCTTACCGCGCACCCTGATGTAGCTAAAGTCTCCTTCACTGGAGAAACGGGAACAGGTAAAGCGGTGATGGCCGACAGTGCGAAAACACTTAAATCGGTCACCATGGAGCTTGGTGGAAAGTCACCACTTGTGATTTTTGATGATGCAAAATTGAATGATGCGGTATCTGCAGCCATGGTTGCCAACTTCTATACACAAGGTGAAGTTTGTACCAATGGCACGCGCGTGTTTGTTCATGAGTCTATTTATGACGATTTTGTTTTGCAGCTAAAAGAGAGAACGGAAAAGCTGACCGTTGGCGATCCAATGGATTTGGAGACTCAAATTGGCGCTCTGATCTCAAAGGAGCATTTAGGAAAAGTGTTAGATGCTATTGAGACGGCAAAAGCCAGTGGTGCAACGCTACTGACGGGCGGTTATCAAGTGACAGAAAATGGTTTAGATAAAGGCAACTTTGTCGCGCCAACGGTTTTTGTTGATTGCACAGATGATATGCCGCATGTCCAAAGTGAAATCTTCGGCCCTGTTATGTCCGTTTTAAAGTTTAGCCATGAAGCCGAGGTTATTCAGCGAGCTAATGACACCCATTATGGCTTAGCGGCTGGGATCTTCACTCAAAACTTATCCAGAGCACATCGAGTCATTCATCAGATGCAAGCTGGGATCTGTTGGGTCAATACTTGGGGGGATTCTCCTGCTGAGATGCCGGTAGGCGGATATAAAATGTCTGGAATTGGCCGTGAGAATGGACCAGAAACCCTTCTGCATTACACCCAAACGAAAAGTGTACTGATTGAGCTTGGTGATTATGCTAGCCCTTACGCTTAATTCGATTTTCTAACGTCAAGGAGACGACCAATGCAACAAAGCTACGATTATATTATCGTTGGCGCGGGTTCGGCTGGCTGTGTGTTAGCGGATCGGTTAACGGAAAGTGGCAAATTTAACGTTCTACTTTTAGAAGCGGGCGGTACGGATAGAAGCATCTTCATCCAGATGCCAACCGCACTTTCATACCCTATGAATTCAGAAAGATACGCGTGGCAGTTTGAAACTCAAGCCGAGCAGGACATTGATGGCCGGAAGTTGCACTGCCCACGAGGAAAAGTACTTGGTGGCAGTTCATCAATCAACGGCATGGTCTATGTTCGCGGTCATGCATGTGATTTTGATGAGTGGGAAGAGAAAGGTGCGAATGGCTGGAATTATCAAGCTTGTCTTCCGTACTTTCGTCGTGCTGAAACGTGGATTCAAGGCGAGGATGAATACCGAGGTGGAACTGGACCGTTGGGTACCTGTAACGGTAACGATATGACTTTAAATCCGCTTTACCAAGCTTTTATTGATGCAGGGAAAGAAGCCGGATATCCCGAAACAAAAGATTATAACGGTTATCAGCAAGAGGGTTTTGGCCCAATGCACATGACCGTTAAAAAAGGCATACGAGCGTCGACGTCCAATGCTTATTTACGCCGTGCAATGAAGCGTAAAAATTTAACCTTGATGACGGGAATTGTCGCGCGAAAAGTGATTTTGGAAGGAAAAACGGCCGTTGGCGTTGAATTCGAAAAATCGGGTAAAACACTACAAGCTCGCGCAACAAAAGAAGTGATTTCGAGTGCGGGTTCCATTGGTTCGGTTCAACTGTTGCAGCTTTCAGGCATTGGACCTAAAGAAGTGCTGAGCCAAGCCGGTGTCGAACTAAAACATGATCTACCTGGTGTTGGCCAGAATCTACAAGATCACTTGGAAGTCTATTTTCAATATCATTGCTCTCAACCGATCACTCTAAACAGTAAATTAGGCCTTGTCAGCAAAGGGTTAATTGGTGCGGAATGGATTTTGACTCGAAAAGGTTTAGGTGCGACCAATCACTTTGAGTCTTGCGGCTTTATACGTTCTCGCAAAGGGCTTAAATGGCCAAATATCCAATATCACTTCCTCCCAGCAGCAATGCGTTATGACGGCAATGCGGCATTTGATGGTCATGGATTCCAAGTTCATGTTGGGCCAAATAAGCCTGAGAGTCGAGGTTCTGTGGAGATAACGTCTACCGATCCGCATGCGAAACCAAAGATCAGTTTTAATTACATTTCAACACCCCAAGACCGCCAAGACTGGCGTGATTGTATTCGCTTAACACGCGAACTTCTTGCACAGCCTGCACTTGATGAGTATCGCGGAGAAGAGATTCAACCGGGAATGCATATCACCTCTGATGAGGACATAGATGAATGGGTTAAGCAAAATGTAGAAAGCGCTTATCACCCATCATGCAGTTGTAAGATGGGTTCTCATGATGATCCAACAGCAGTCTTAGATGAGGCTTGCCGAGTTCGAGGGATTGCTCAACTCCGTGTGGTGGACTCGTCTATTTTCCCGACCATTCCAAATGGCAACTTAAACGCGCCAACGATCATGGTTGCAGAGCGGGCAGCTGATTTGATTTTGGGCAACGTGTTGCTTGAAGCGAAAAATGTCCCGGTTTGGATCGCACCAGATTGGGAGAAGAGACAAAGAGTAAATAAACCAGAAAGAGAATTGGACACGATCTCTTCAAAATAGAAAGTCAGTAATCATTACAAGGAATATTTATGTCAACGACAACAAAGACCTTACTTGCATTAGGCATCAGTTCAATCGCTTTTAACGCAGCAGCAAATCAGTGTGAGACGGTAAGATTTTCAGATGTAGGCTGGACGGATATTACGGCCACTACAGCGGTAACGACCGAATTACTTAAAGGCATGGGCTATAAAACTAAGATTGACCTATTGTCAGTACCCGTGACGTATTCATCAATGGCGAATGGTGATATTGATGTGTTTTTGGGTAACTGGATGCCAACGATGGAAGGTGACATCGCGAAATATCGTGAAGCAGGTACCGTTGAAACGGTTCGAGCAAACTTAGAAGGGGCTAAATATACACTGGCTGTTCCTAAGTATGTTTACGATGCTGGCGTAAAGAGTTTTGCAGATCTCGCGAAGTACTCAGAGAAGTTTAAAGGGCGCATTTATGGTATTGAACCGGGTAATGATGGTAACCGCTTGATTCAGTCGATGATCGATTCGGATGCGTTTGGGCTCAAAGACTTTAGCTTGGTTGAATCAAGTGAAGCGGGCATGGTGTCTCAAGTTTCTCGTGCTGTGCGTCGTAATCAGTGGATCGCATACCTTGGTTGGGCACCACACCCAATGAACAGCAATGTAGAAATGGAATACCTTTCAGGCGGTGATGACTTCTTTGGTCCTAATTATGGTGGAGCAAATGTCTACACCAACGTTAGGCATGACTACTTGTCTGAATGCAAAAATGTTGGTCAGCTTTTACAAAACTTAAACTTCACGCTTGAGATGGAAAATGAGTTGATGGAAGCGATTTTGAATCAAAGTGTTAAACCAGAAAAAGCCGCTCAAAAATGGATTGCTGAAAATCCACAACAAGTTGAACTGTGGTTGAAGAACGTGAAGTCACAAACAGGCGAATCAGCACAAAAAGCAGTGACTCAGTATCTTAAACAAGTGAAAGCGTAACGGTTGAAGCCTCAATACAAGGCGCTTAGTCGTAGCGTTTGTGTTGAGTTAATTACATTCTTCACGGTAACCACAGAGGAATTTGTGTTTATCGTGAAGTTCACGGGTCAGTTCTGTTTGCCCGACAAATAAAGGTAGTATTGTGAATTTTATTACGGATAACAAAATCCCACTTGGTCAATGGATGGAAGCGGGCGTGGATTGGTTAACCATCAACGCCGCTGGTCTTTTTGATGCCATCTCATTCTTTCTCGAAACTGTGATTCTTTTTCTGGTCGATGTATTTAAATGGATGCCCGCAGCGGTGCCTATTGTTATCACCGCTGCTCTAGCGTGGTATCTACATCGCAAAATATCTTTGGTGGTATTTGTTGTCGCGGCACTGCTGTTGATCCTTAATCTTGGCTACTGGCAAGAAATGCTGGAAACCTTTGTCCTCGTCTTTGCAGCGACAACGATTTCCGTATTAATTGGCGTTCCGGTAGGGATCATGGCGGCACATCGACCTTGGCTTTATACCATATTGAGGCCGATTTTAGATCTCATGCAGACCGTTCCAACGTTTGTGTATTTAATTCCAACGTTAGTACTGTTTGGGCTTGGTATCGTACCAGGACTGATTTCAACCATTATATTTGCAATCGCGGCTCCAATTCGTCTTACCTATTTAGGCGTCACTAAAGTACCAGAAGAGTTGATTGAAGCGGGTAAAGCGTTTGGTGCCAGTCGAATGAAGTTATTACTTAAGGTTGAATTACCTGCGGCACTTCCAAGTATTATGGCAGGGGTAACGCAATGCATTATGTTGTCTCTTTCAATGGTGGTGATTGCAGCTTTAGTCGGTGCGGATGGGCTAGGAAAACCAGTCGTGAGAGCTTTAAATACCGTAAATATCTCGCAAGGTTTTGAAGCGGGGCTTGCTATTGTACTCGTGGCGATCATTTTGGATCGTCTATGTAAAACCCCTAACCAGAAGGAAGCGTAATTATGGATGCGATTACGATCAAAAATTTAGATGTTGTATTTGGCAAACAAGCTCAACAGGCTTTGAATCTTTTGGATGAAGGGAAAACTCGTCAGGAAATTATTGATCAAACGGGTCAGGTTGTTGGTGTTGATAACGTTAGCCTGAGCGTTAAAGAGGGCGAAATTTGCGTATTGATGGGGTTATCTGGTTCCGGTAAATCCAGCTTACTTCGAGCCGTTAATGGTTTAAATGAAATCAGCCGTGGTTCATTAGAAGTGAAAGATGGAGATGCACACGTTGATTTGGCTGAGTGTGATGAAGCTACGCTGCGTAATTTACGTGGTAATCGCGTCTCTATGGTATTTCAAAAGTTTGCATTAATGCCTTGGCTGAGCGTGTTAGATAACGTTGCTTTCGGGCTTGAAATGCAGGGTATGCCAAAAGCAGAACGCAGAGCAAAAGCGCGTGAACAGCTTAAAATGGTTGGCTTAGCGGAGTGGGAAACGAAATACCCACATGAGCTCTCTGGTGGAATGCAGCAGCGTGTTGGTTTGGCTCGTGCTTTTGCAATGGATACCGATATTTTATTAATGGACGAACCATTTTCGGCATTGGATCCTTTAATTAGAGCGCAACTGCAAGATGAGCTACTGACTCTGCAAAGCAAACTGAATAAAACGATTCTGTTCGTTAGCCATGATTTAGATGAAGCGCTCAAAATTGGTAATAATATTGCGATTATGGAGTCAGGTAAGCTTATTCAGCATGGAAAACCTGAAGATATCGTATTAAACCCAGAAACACAGTATGTGAAAGATTTTGTCGCACATACCAACCCTCTCAATGTTCTAAAAGGTCGCTCTTTGATGCAGCCTTTAGAATCACTTAATTTAGAGAACAATCGTCTACTGATCTGTGAGCAAAAAGAGCTGTGGATCGAACAGAAAGAAGAGGGAATCGCAGTTGTGAACTCTGCAGAGGATTCGCTGGTCGAGTGGGGTGAGAAGGACTCGGATTGGAGTGAGATTCATGACTCGACATTAGTGACTGCTAGCCCGAATATAAGTATGCGCGATGCTATCCAATTGAAAAAGTTGAGTGACTATCCGATTCTTTTGGTCGAAGACGGACAACTAATTGGCTTGCTGAATGACAGCGAATTTTATAATGCTCTATTAGGGAAATTTCAACCTCATCAAGCAGCGTAATACTTACCTTATTCCTAATAGTATTAATAAAATGGGAACGGCTTCGTTCTCATTTTTATTTTACTTCTCACCGTCTTTGTCATCATCTATCTCTATCTCTATCTCTATCTCTATCTCATAACTCATGACTGCAGCTCTTATTTCCGATTCTTGCGGTATGAATAGATGAATGTAAAGCAATGTGGGTAATGTGATTCAGAAGTTTCAGTTTGTGAAATTTTACAACGTATTTCCTTTGATGTTTCATTCATGTGTTTCCATTTATTCACATTGCCTGATGCTTTAATGCTCTGTTTGGTTGGTTTTCGAGCGCTGGCACCTCTTTAGTACTACCCCTTTAGGGTAGTTTATTTCCGTAATTGATTTACATCATTTATTAATTTTCTTTCATAATTCATTATTCGCGCAGTTAAGAAACATAACCTTCAGGAATTCTTATGAGCAAGATGAAGCTAGTCATCATCGGTAACGGCATGGTTGGTCATCGCTATATCGAAGATTTAGTAGAGAAAACAGACGTAAGTGAAATGGACATCACAGTGTTCTGTGAGGAGCCTCGTGTCGCTTACGACCGCGTGCACCTTTCTTCTTATTTTTCACACCATACCGCTGATGAACTTTCTCTTGTAAAAGAAGGTTTCTACCAAAAACATAACATTAACGTTTTGCTTGGTGAGCGTGCGATTAATATCAACCGTGAAAAGCAGACTGTGTATTCAAGCACTGGTCGTGAAATTCAATACGATAAACTGGTTCTTGCGACGGGTTCATTCCCATTCGTACCGCCAATTAAAGGCAACGATGGAAAAGACTGTTTCGTGTACCGCACCATCGAAGATCTTAAGTCTATCGAAGCGACGGCAAGAAACAGTAAAAGCGGCGTTGTTGTTGGTGGTGGTTTACTCGGTCTTGAAGCTGCTGGTGCACTTAAAGCGCTTGGCGTAACCACTCATGTTGTAGAGTTCGCGCCAAAATTAATGGCAGAACAGCTAGATCTTGCTGGTGGTAATCAACTTCGCCAGAAGATCGAACGTATGGGCGTTAATGTTCATACCAGTAAAAATACATTAGAAATTGCTCCTGAAGGTACAGAAGCTCGTAACGTAATGCGTTTTGCTGACGGTTCTGAGCTAGAAGCAGATTTTATCGTATTCTCAGCGGGTATTCGTCCTCAAGATAAACTTGCTCGTCAGATGGGTTTAGGCATTGCTCCTCGTGGCGGTGTTGAAATCAACAACCACTGCCAAACAACGGATGAAAACATCTACGCGATTGGTGAGTGTGCTTCTTGGAACCGTACTTTCTATGGTCTTGTCGCTCCAGGCTACAAAATGGCAACCGTTGCGGTTGATCACCTAATTGGAAACGATAGCCAATTTGAAGGTGCGGATATGTCTGCGAAGCTTAAGCTTCTAGGCGTAAAAGTAGGTTCGATTGGTGATGCAAATGGCCGTACACCTGGCTGTAAGAGCTACGTTTACCAAAACGAAGAGCAAGAAGTATACAAACGCCTTATTGTTTCTGAAGACAACAAGAAACTTCTGGGCGCAGTAATGGTTGGTGACACATCTGATTATGGTGATCTTCTTCAATTAATGCTGAACGAAATTGATCTGCCTGAACATCCTGATGCGTTAATTCTTCCTGCGCATGCTGGTACAGAAAAACCAACATTGGGTGCAGATTCACTGCCTGAATCTGCTGTTATCTGTTCTTGTTTCGATGTAACGAAAGGCAAGATTGCACAAGCAGTAGCTGATGGACATCACACACTTGGTGATATTAAAGCGGTGACTGGTGCAGGTACGGGCTGTGGTGGTTGTATTCCTCTTGTGACTTCAGTTCTTAATGCAGAACTTGCTAAAGCGGGCGTTGAAGTGAAAAACGACGTATGTGAGCACTTCGCATACTCTCGTCAAGAGCTGTTCCACCTTATTCGCATCGAAGAGATCAAAACATTCGATGAGCTTCTAGAGAAATACGGTAAAGGGTACGGTTGTGAAGTCTGTAAGCCGCTTGCTGGTTCAATCCTAGCGTCTTGCTGGGGTGAACACATTCTTAAGCCAGAACTAGTTAAGCTGCATGATACGAATGACAACTTCCTAGGCAACATGCAAAAAGACGGCACTTACTCAGTGATTCCTCGTATGGCTGGTGGTGAAGTGACACCTCAAGCATTGAGTGTTCTTGCTGACGTTGCGGCTGAATATAACCTGTACACCAAAATTACAGGTGCACAACGTATTGGTTTATTTGGCGCTCAGAAAGATGACCTTCCTGCGATTTGGAAGAAGTTAATCGCTGCCGGTTACGAAACGGGTCAGGCATATGCAAAAGCACTACGCATGGCGAAAACCTGTGTTGGGTCAACGTGGTGTCGTTACGGTGTTCAAGATTCTGTTGGTTTAGGTGTGATGCTTGAAAACCGTTACAAGGGCATCCGTACTCCTCATAAGATGAAATTTGGTGTGTCAGGCTGTACTCGTGAATGTGCTGAAGCTCAAGGTAAAGACTTAGGTATTATCGCGACTGATGCAGGCTGGAATATGTATGTGTGTGGTAACGGCGGTATGAAACCTCGTCACGCAGACTTACTTGCAAGCGACCTAGATCAAGAGACACTAATCAAGTATATCGACCGATACATGATGTTCTACATTCGCACAGCAGCGCCACTTCAACGTACATCAGTATGGATGGATAACCTTGAAGGCGGTGTCGATTACCTACGCGAAGTCATTGTAGACAACAAACTTGGTATCAACGACCAGTTAGAAGCTGATGTGGCGAAATTGGTGGAAGAGTTCCGTTGTGAATGGACTGACACCATTAATGATGAAGCTCAACTGAAGCGTTTCTCTCACTTTATCAATGCTGATGACCGTGATGAGAATGTGGTATTTGTGAAAGATGGCCGTGCACAACATCGCCCAGCAACGTTCACAGAAAAACACCCTGAAGCGAAGGGCGATATCCTTCACGTAGCAGCAACAGAATAAGAGCGAGAGAAATTATTATGGCTTCTAAATTTATTAAAATCTGTCAGCTAGAAGATATCGTTCCTGGTACTGGTGTATGTGCACTTGTTGACGGTGAGCAAGTTGCAGTGTTTCGCCCAGCAGCAGGTGAAGAGGTATTCGCAATTAGTAACACGGATCCTTATTTTCAATCGAACGTGCTATCGCGTGGCTTGATCGTAGAGCACCAAAGCGAGCTTTGGGTGGCAAGTCCACTGAAAAAGCAACGCTTTAATCTGACTACTGGCGTATGCATGGAAGATGAGCAATTTAATGTGAAAGCGTATAAAGCTCGTGTTACTGACGGTGCAGTAGAGATCGCATCTTAAGTCTTGGATACCTAGCTTAAAGATTTGATAGTTCAAGGGCTCTAGTTCCTGACATTGCCTTAATTCGGCAACTAGAGCCTTTTCCTATCTGATTTTAACTTTTATTTTTAACTTTTTAATAAGGACAATTTATGTCTACTGATTTTAAACCAGCTGAATTCGTTCAAACGATGATCGATGTGGGTGAAGCAAAAACAAAAACAAGTACTCGTGATCTTCTGATCCGAAGCACTATGGCTGGTATCATTCTTTCTCTTGCGGTTGTTGTTGCTATCACAACGATCGTACAAACAGGTATCGGTATTGTAGGCGCACTTGTGTTCCCAGTGGGTTTTGTTATTTTAAGTGTTATGGGTTACGACTTGGTGACTGGTGTATTTGGTCTTGCTCCTCTTGCTAAATTTGATAACCGTGCCGGTGTGACTTGGGGTAGTGTTTTACGTTGTTGGGGTATTGTTGGCCTTGGTAACCTCATCGGTTCTCTTATCGTTGCGGTATTAGTTGCAATCTCTTTAACGGGAAATTTCTCGTTAGATCCAAACGCAGTTGCGCAAAAGTTCATCGCTGTTTCTACGGCTCGTAGCCTAGGTTTTGAAAACATGGGGATGGACGGGTGGATCACGTGTTTCGTTCGCGGTATCTTCTGTAACCTAATGGTTTGTTTAGGTGTTATCGGCAACATGACAGCACGCACTGTGTCTGGCCGTGTAGCAATGATGTGGTTCCCAATCTTCATCTTCTTCGCGCTAGTATTCGAACACACAGTCGTAAACATGTTCCTATTCCCATTAGGTATGATTTTAGGTGCTGATTTTGGTGTCGCGACATGGTTGAACTTCAACCTAATTCCTACCATTCTAGGTAATATTGTTGGTGGCCTACTGTTTACGTGTGTTCCTCTATACCTAACGCACGCAAAAACAGCCCCAATGGTTAATGCTAAATAATCATCAGTAATTTGTCGTGGTTCTGACCGTAAAGCCTCAAGTTTATAAGCTTGAGGCTTTTTCTATTCTCAGTGGCATTGAGATAGGGTGAAGAACAATAGATCATTTAGTTATAAATACTTCTTTCTTAATTGGAAGTAAGACTGATGTTTGCTTGTCACAACTGATAGTCTAGAAACTAGAAATTTAAAGGATTGAGCGCACATTTACGTTTATCCTAGATATCATCAGATTCGAAAGGGATCGAATCGCATTCGGAGTACTACATGTCAGAAGCTTCACAATTAAATACTCAGACAGAAAAAAAAGGATTTGTATCATTAGTAGGTGCGGGGCCGGGCGATCCTGATTTACTGACGGTAAAAGGCGCACGTGTTATTCAGCAGGCTGACGTCGTTGTTTACGATCGATTGGTTTCAAAAGAAATTTTGGCACTGGCGAATGAAAATGCAGAGATGATTTACGTGGGTAAAAAGTTAGATTTTCATTTTGTGCCACAAGATAAAATCAATCAGGTACTTGTCGATAAGGCGCAAGAGGGGAAACATGTCGCGCGTTTGAAGGGCGGTGATTCGTTTATTTTTGGCCGAGGCGGTGAAGAGTTAGAGACATTGGCTGAACAGGGTGTGAAATTTGAAGTGATCCCAGGGATCACTGCGGCAGCGGGAGCAACATCTTATGCTGGTATACCGTTAACTCATAGAGATCACGCGCAGAGTGTGCAATTCATTACAGGGCACTTACAGAAAGATGGGCAGGAAATTGAGTGGGCATCATTAGCTCAGTCCAACAATACTTTAGTTTTCTATATGGGACTAAAACAGAGCCCAACCATAACCGAAAATCTACTTGATCACGGCCTGTCACCGGATATTTCTTGTGCCATTATCGAAAATGGTACGCGACCAGAACAAAGAGTATTCCACGGTCGGTTAGCTGAACTTCCTGAACTTGCAAAACAAGCAATCAGCCCAGCACTTATCGTGGTTGGCAGTGTCACTTCGCTTCATGAAAAATTGGATTGGTTTGGTAAGTAGGTTTAAGACCTGACAATTGTGTTCGCTTTTTCCAGTGGAATCGTCTAGGGTGATGAAAATTTAACAGAGCTTATGTCGTATGGAAAAAGTCGCAATTTTAGTAGACGTTCAAAATGTTTACTACACCACTAAAGAAAAATACCGCTCTAACTTCGATTACAACCAGTTTTGGTATGTTGCTACCACTGGACGTGAAGTGATTAAAGCGAATGCATATGCGATCGCCAGTCAAGATCCACGTCAACGTCAATTTCACCATATCTTACGTGGGGTAGGCTTTGAAGTTAAATTAAAGCCATTCATCCAAAGGCGTGATGGTAGTGCTAAAGGTGACTGGGACGTTGGTATCGCATTAGATGCTATCGAACTGGCTGAAGAAGCCGATGTGATCGTTTTAGTATCAGGTGACGGTGATTTTGAAGTACTTGTAGAGCGTATTAAGCAGCGTTTTAACAAGCCAGTTGAAGTGTATGGTGTGCCTGGACTGACAGCTCAAAATCTTATTGATTCTGCCAGTCGTTTTCACCCGATCGATAACGATCTGTTACTCTGATTCAGGTGCCGTTACTGCTTCAGCACTGTTATCGGTAGCTGTTTCTGTAGCCGTGTTTTCATTTTTCGCGGCTTCTTCTGCTTCCATTTTTGCACGTTCAGCTTTCGAAATGTAACGAGGTTTATTGCTTGAATGAAGCTTCGCGTTTTGCTTCTTCATTTTCTTTTTTAGAATATCATTAATCTTTTTTTTACGGTTCATGGTGTTTACCCTGTGGCCTTATCGCGTTTGGCATTTATGCGTGAATTTCGCGATTTTTGTTGTGGGGGAGAATAAAGAATTTTGATCCAAATCACAAGAGAATGAACCACCCTTATTAGTCCGTAGTAGATAGAGTTATGAATAAAGTCAGTGATATTTTATTAGGTGGGTTACATACCGAATTTAAAACGGTGAAAGCGATGGTTGAAATATACTGCCGTAAGCATCATGGTGAAGAATTACTCTGCTCTGAGTGTGCTGATTTATTGCGTTACGCTGAAGTAAGGCTTGATCGCTGCCCATACGGACAAGCGAAGCCAACGTGTAATAAATGCCCTATCCATTGCTATAAACCCGAGCCTAAAGAGCAGATGCGAGTAGTGATGCGCTATGCTGGGCCTCGCATGCTACTTCCACATCCTATTTTGGCGATTCGACACTTAATACATGAAAAGCGGACAGTACCAGATAAACCTAAACCAAATGCTTCTAATCGACATATACGCTTAAAAAAGTAGGCGAAACAAGGTTAAGGGCGCGCTTAACTTGTCTCACCTATTTACCTGTTCACCGACTAATCCATTCTCTTAATTACGCTGTTCTAACTGATTTTATGCTGATGCTGGCAACGTTAGGTTATTCATCCAGTGACGTTTTAAATAACGGTGGAAGCAGAGTGAAAATTTCACCACTTCTTCCACCAACATCAACATGTAAACGTATTTAAAATCCCATCCTAAACCAAAAGCCGCCAATGCAGTCAGTGGTACTCCAACCATCCACATCGAGATGAAATCCATACGCAAGCAAAACTGATTATCACCACCTGCTCTTAAAATTCCGTTGATGATGATCATGTTGAGCATACGTAACCAGATCGCACAACATAGTACACTCAGTGCAGGAGAGGCCAGAGGGTAGAGCTCTGCACTGGTCAAATTTAGCCACGATAGAATCATATCTTTTCCGAACAGCAATACGCCTCCAACAGTCAGGCCGAATCCTAATACTGTTTTGATGAAGAACTTCGACATTTTAAATGCATCTGCAAATTCATCTCTTCCCAAAGATTGGCCAAGTAAAATGGAACACGCCACTGAAATGCCAAAAAATAGTGAATAGCAGAGTGATTCAAAAGGACCAATCATGCTGAATACGGCTAATTCAGTTGTGCCCATATGACCGAAGATCATTTGATACATCAAGGTACCTGTCGCCCACATCACCGCACTGGCCGTTGTTGGAATCGCAAGACGCTTATAAGAAGCCCATAATTGAGTGGATTCAGTCAGCGTCTGTGACGTGATTAGCCAATGTTTACGCCAGTTTAAGAAACCAAACATCAATACCACTTGCAGCAGCCTTGAAATAGTCGTCGCTAATGCCGCCCCAGCCACACCCATTGCCGGAATTCCTAACCCACCTTTGATTAACCAAAAGTTTAAGCCAATATTGACAACAATAGTCACTGCACCTAAAAATAGAGGAGTGACAGTGTCACCTGATGATCGCATGGCGGATTCAGCGACCACAATCAAGTGAGTTAAAATGAGAACGGGAAAACTGTACCAAAGGTAAGTCGCCCCTAATTCAATGACTCTAGCATCGCTGGTTTGTAGCATCATGATATAGCTAGAACCTAGAGTAATGATTAAAGTCACAGGCAATAAGATTTTTGCTCCACAACGCATTGCCAGCATAGTGATCGTTTTCGCTGTTATGCGGTCATTTCGCCCCCAGTATTGAGCCACCAAAACACCATTTGCAGATGCCATACCAGCCATGATCATGATTGCGACAAAATGCCATTTTGAGGCGATTCCCACAGATGCAGTTGCTTCTTTACCAAAGTCGCTGACCATTAAGACGTCTGCAAGCGCAAGAATTGCCACTAGCGCACTTTGAATAGCAACAGGGAATCCCAGTTTTATCACCTTAGATAACATACCGTCAGGTGTGGCTTTGTTGAGTGTTTTCGGGTAGTTTTTAAAAGTCATTGTCATTCCTCATTTTGGAACGCAACTATAGAGTGAAAGGGTTATAAGTAGAATGTGTGAAAATAGAGAAAACCTGTGCAAATCCGTCATGAGTAAAATGTCACCTAAAACCGAATGGCATGAAGAGGTCTATCTGGCAGATGCTTGTAAAGAGCGATTTTTAACTACGTCAGACATTCCAGAACTTAGTCAAGAAGGGATTTTCATGGCAGGAATGGCGGAGTTAACGGATGGTTATTATGTCGAGCGCTGTGGGGTTGCGGTACACACACTTATCTTCACGCTAGAGGGCGGTGGCATTTTAACGACATCGGATCGAGTTGAATTGATCGAACCTTACTCGCTGTTGGTGATCCCTGCTGGCGAACCATTTCGCTTTGAGCTCAATAGTGTCGATAACTACTGGAAGATGATCTGGTTGTTGCCACAAGCAATAGCCAAATGGCAGCAATTTGAAGCGTTAGGGTTAACCATTTTGCCGTATCACCAATGTGAACAGATGTGGTCATTACTGAATTTAATTCATTGTGAAATAGAGGGAAGAACGGCGTTTCGTCGGCTTTTGGTCAGTGAACTTAATTTAATTTTGACTGGCGTTGAATCAAAATCGACCAGTTCCGTGTCTCGGGTTCATACCTTGTTTAATGAAGTAGAAAGCCAGTTGCATCTACCATGGACAGTAAAAGAGATGGCTGCGAAGTGTTTCATTAGTGAAGAGCAGTTGAACCGTATCTCAAAAAATCTCTATGGGATGTCACCAAGAAGCCGATTGATTCATTTGAGGATGGAAAAAGCCGCGGATTTACTTCAATACCAAGAGTGGACGATTTCGATGATTGCGCAGCGGCTTGGCTATAAAGATCCGTATAATTTTACTCATCGATTTCGTAAATATTTTGGCTGTTCTCCTAGTCGGTATCGTAAGAATATTATTCAGCAGTTAGCGTCTATTTAGATGCCAATAAAAAAGGAGAGTGATGAGCTCTCCTTTGGTATCCGCTTAAAACAATATTCGAGAAAAAGCTTTATAAATAAGTACTTGTAAATAAGCTCTTGAAAATTGGTTCTTGTGAAAAAGCTCTTGTGGAAAAGCACTTGGAAATAAGCATAAAACCTTTTTCTCTTAACCCACCATCGCTTGCTTTTTGCCTTTTACGCTTACCAGTAGCATGTAAATACACGTCGCCATTAATGAGATAAATAGGTAGCTCAGTAGGCCGTTTTTCGAACCCATGTAACTGTTCGCAATTAAAGGGCCAGCCACAGAGCCAACACTGTAGCTAAACAGCATGACTTGGGTTGCTGATACAATGAACGACTCGTCTAACCCTTCACAGCCTAAATTAATCGCAATTGGATATAAAGCGAACGTTGCCATTCCAAGCATGAACAAACAAACGGCTAGTATTATTTGGCTGTCTGATTGAGCGGTTAACCCTATCGAGAAAACACCCAGAAAGCAGAACATTGCCATTAACAGAGTACGTCCTAGGAATTTGGATAACCAAGGCACGACGGGTTGAATCGCCATTCCCCCTAAGATAACCAATGCCATTAAGCTTCCAACATCAGACGTCTCAATACCACGCTGAGTAAGCTCTACTGGCATTAGTCCGTAAATCGCACCCAGGGTAAGCCCCGAAATGATACAGCCAATGATTGCAGCATGGTTCAGTTTTGCGATCTGTTTAAACGACAGAGCACTGGTGTTGTGACTCTCTGGCTGTTGCGCATTGCCAAACATTAAGACTAAGACTGCCATCAGCAGCAACGTTAGAATCGCAATAAATGGTACGGCTCCTTCAACACCAATGGTACCGATCCCTAATTGACCAATTGAAGCGCCACCGTACAGCGCAGCCATGTAAATACCTAATCGCTTTGCTCGGCTTGCTTCATCACCACTCATCAGCCATGACTCAACCACCACAAATACACCAGCAACAGCAATACCCGCAACTAAACGAGCCGCAAGCCAGACAGAAGAATATGTAAATGTTGGCATCGCAAGGATCGTGACCATGAAACAGGCTAAACACAAAACGAAAGCATTGCGATGACCAATTTGTTTGACAAGAGGCTCAATGAAGACAGCACCAATCAAAAGACCTGCATAGAAGGCACTCGCTAACCAACTGGCAAGTTGATTCTCTAAACCGTAATGCGACAGCATCAGTGGGATCAGGCTCATTAAGTAGCCTGATGACACAGCATAGAGAGTTAGCGCGATCACAGGTACAGCAATGCTTTTTTTAGGCGCTAAGGTTAGGGTGTTTTCCAATGTCGGGGTCTCCAATTCGCGGATTAATAGTGATGTATTGCGCGAATATGGAGGGAAAAAGACTGACTGTAAAACGAAAGAATTTTATCTAGACGATAGAAAATTGTTATCAGATAAATTGATTAAGATGTGTTGTATATATTCTTTTATTTAGTCGCCAGAAAAGACAAAGGCCTTAAATAATTAAGGCCTTTTTGAATAGCACTGATCGTCTATTCATTAATAGAGTGTTGTTATTTATTGAGCAGAAGGGCACCCTTTAACTTCTTGGCCGCCACTCATGTAAGTGAGATTACCATCAACAGGAGCATAATCAGCAGCATTAACTTGTGGGTTATTGACAAAGAATTCTCTAAGTACAGCAGCGTCAGTTATTTGAGTAGACTCCACATCAATAACAGGGTAGTTATCACCACCTGCAGCACTAAAGCTAATTACAGAGAAAGAGTATGTATCCGTTAGGTTAAAACCTTTGCCATTGATGTCGTTGATCGTTACATCACTTAAATCACAATCTACCGTTAGGTTAATGTTATCCAGTTGAGCATACGCACCAGAGCCAGCTGTTTTTGTCGCTACAACATCAAGGTAATCTTTAACTTCTTGACCTGTCATTGTCGCTTTAGTGACAAAGTTACCAAATGGCTGCACCGTTAGTACATCACGATAAGCTATGTTTCCAGGTTGAATTGAAGCTCGAACACCACCAGAATTCATAACTCCAAAATCGGCATTTACAAGGTTATAGGTACGGTAAGCGTGTCCTAGAAGGTGGCCTAAGTTTGTTTGTTCTGAACGGACGACACTTCGTTCACCAACAAGTACATCATCTGTATTTGAAATAACAACATCCAGCAGTTCTTGACCTTCTTGTTGGTATGGAAGAAGGATCGATTTTACTGTTGCGTCTGGCTTAATTTCATCTTGAATGAATTGACGAACACCATTCTCATCTTTTGCTTTCAGGTTTACCGGAACTAAGCTGTAATCAGCTAAATGAAGTTTACCCTCGTAGAACTCAAAATCTGCACGGCCAACATACTTGCCCCATTCATGAGCTTGCATGATGTAAGTGCCATTTTGTTGATCTGGTTTACAAGCATCTCCAGGTTTAAAGTCTGCGTATTCTTCGCCTTCCATACATACTGGGTTTTGAGAGTGACCACCGATAATCGCGTCTAATTCTCCCTCTTCTAAAGATCGAGCTAATTTAACATCACCAGGAGCTTCACTACCGTGCTGTCCATTTGCATAATGACCCATATGTGTAGTTGCAAATATTAAATCAACATTTTCATTTGCTTCAATTTCCGCAATTGCTTTTTTAATCTCAATTTGAGGATCGGCAAATTCTAAATCAGCAACATTGGTAGGGTTGACTAGTTTCTCAGTGTCTTTTGTTGTTAAACCAATGACAGCAACTTTTAATCCATTAATAGTAAAAACTTTGTATGGGTCAAATAAACGTTCTTCTGTTACGTTTCCATCTGAATCTTTTAAGTATATGTTTGCCGCTAGCATCGGGAAATCCGCTAGCTGTTTTTGCATATCCAGAACACTACGCTCGTTATCAAATTCGTGGTTACCGAGAGCCATAGCATCGTAGCCTAGTAAATTCATGCCGACAAAATCAGGCACGGCATTCAGCATGTCAGATTCAGGAACGCCTGTATTGATATCGCCACCAGATAGCAAAATAGATTCACCACCATTTGCAGTCACTTCAGCTCGAATTTGTTCGATCAGAGTTTTGCGAGCAGCCATGCCATACTCACCATATTTGTTTTCCCAGAAGCGACCATGGTTGTCATTGGTATGGAGAACTGTAAATTTAGTGCATGAATCCGCAGTTTCGCAAGTAACGTCTGTGCTGTCGCTGTCTGAGCCACAACCAGCCATTGCAATACTTACAGAAAGTACGAGTAGAGATTTGGAAAACTTCATGAGGGGGATCCTTGTTTTTATGACATGATTTTAGTTTTCGTTGCAATATACTGAAACCATTATTATTTTTCGTGATGAAGATCTAGGTTGAAGTTGGGCTAAATATATTTGTGATGATCTTGGGGGCTGAGTTTTGAAATAAACATTTTTCGTGGATTAACAATGTGTAACGCAAAAAATTACAGAAAATGTGATGTACAAGGTTGATATTGATATAAATAATATCAAACAGATCGTCTACTTGAGAATTATGATTGTGTAACCACTGCTTACAGTTTTAACAATTCAGCGTATAATCTGTGAAATACAGTAAAGCCAAATTATTACAATTCAACTTAGTCCTCTAATGAACAATTTAGGAATGTAAGCGAGTTTTATTGGTTGAGGCTTAAAATACGCAATTGGAATACAATAAATAGGTCCCGAATGACAAATTTTTACGCTGAAATCACAGGTTGGGGAAAGTGCCTACCACCAGCTATTTTATCGAATCAAGATCTTAGTACATTCTTAGAAACATCAGATGAATGGATTCGTTCTCGAACTGGTATCGAAAACCGTCGAATCAGTCATGTGAATACTTCTGAGCTTGCAACCGCAGCAGCAAAAAATGCGATGGCATGTTCTGGATTAACGGCTGAAGATATTGACCTTATCATTGTCGCGTCATGCTCTGCGGATTCGCTGTTACCAAATATTGCGTCAAAAGTGCAACAGAACCTTGGTATTAAAGGTGCGGCTGCGTTTGATTTAAATGCTGCATGTACGGGTTTTGTCTACGGATTAGAAACGGCTACGCGACTGATGCAAGCGGGTAATTATCGCAATGCAATCGTAGTGGGTGCAGAACGTTTGTCTTTCTATATTGATTGGACCAAGCGTGATACCGCCGTTCTATTTGGTGATGGCGCTGGTGCAGTGACTCTTAGCCGTACAGAACAAAAGGTAGGTTTACAGCAAGCGCAAATCGGTTGTGATTCTGCTGGTCGAGATATTTTAGCCGTACCTAAATTTGGTACTGCGATGGATCGTTTTGCTGCTGATAATGGCTATTTTGACTTCAATTTTGTCGGTAAAGAGATCTTCAAACGTGCGGTGAAAGGAATGGGGGCGGCGGCTCATACCGTTCTTTCTCGTACGGGTATTTCTACTGATGATATTGATGTGGTTATTCCTCATCAAGCTAATATCCGAATCATTCAAACACTATGTGATATGTCTGGTATTAGCCAAGATAAAGCATTTGTAAACATTCAGCAGTACGGCAACACATCGGCAGCAACGGTTCCAATTGCGATGTGTGAAGCTCTAGAACAAGGTCGTGTAAAACCAGGCGCTGAGATATTAGTGGCAGCATTTGGTGCGGGTTTAACTTGGGGAGCAGGTCATATTAAATGGGGCGATCGTGTGACGCCTATTGCTGAGCCTGATGCACGTTTACCTGAGTGTAAAGAGACAGCATTAGAGCTATTAGAGAATGCCATTCAGCACTGTCAAAATAAACCTGAATAGCGAAAATAAAATATCGTCTTCGAAATCAATAAATATTGCCGCAGCTTGCGGCATTATTTTTATGGGGCAATAGTTAACTTGGGTGGATAGCCGATATATCAGCATCTAGTTTTTGTAGACTCTACAGATAAAATAAAAATATAGGTAATAAGCGTGACACAAGAGAAATTTGAACATATATACCAGCGGGCAGAAGAGAGAAAAGGTGGCGAAACTCAATTGGAGAACTTGATTTATCAACCTTTAAATAACGATGATTTACGTTGCATTACTGATGATCGCTGGCTTGCTGGGTTTACCGAAAAGGTGTTTCAATGCGGAATTTCATGGAATGTAGTCAGAAAGAAGTGGCCCAATTTTGAAGAAGTTTTCTTTGGTTTTAAAATCGACTCATTAATGATGTTGTCAGATGAAATGTGGGAAAAGAAAGCACAAGATCCACGAATTATTCGCCACCTAACTAAGGTGATGACGATTCCTGCGAATGCGATGATGATTCGATCTGCCCGTCAGCAGCATGACTCTTTTTCAGAGATGGTTGCAGAGTGGCCATCAGAAAGCATCACAGAGTTGTGGGACTACTTAAAGAAACATGGTAAGCGGTTGGGTGGAAACACGGGTGCTTACGCACTGCGTCAAATGGGGAAGGATACGTTTATCTTATCATCAGATGTTGAATCCTATTTGCGCCAAACGGGAATTATCGACAGCGGACGTACCACCAAACGAGCTCAACTTGCGGCGAACAAAGCTTTTAACCAATGGCAGCAAGAGTCGGGTAGAAGCTTGAGTGAAATTAGTCAGATCATCGCGTACAGCTGTGGGGATAATCGAGTCCTCTAATCGAATGGAAGATGCTAGCTCTCTCTGATTAAGATTGAGTATCGGTTCGAGGCTGATTTTTAATAAATAACTCAGGCCAATACATTTTTATGTAACCGCCAGAAACCCAAATCACTAAGCCTGTTGCGATGCTCAATTCAAAGAAGCCAAAGTTATGTAACCAGTACCAGTTTGGGTGTGATTCGGCAAAAAATGAAGTTAAACGATGCATTGCAATGGCGCTAATAACAGAAGGAAAGGTGACGGCTGCAATAGAAGGTTGAAACTTCAAACGCATTAAGCGGATATAACAGAGATAAATGAGCAATGTCATCGTGATGGCTATGCCTGCTAAAGCGCCCGTTAGAATGGGATCTGGGTGCTCAAAATTAACAATATAAGCCGCTAGAGTTAAATTAACCGGGGCAGCCATAATGGCCAAAGTCGGTCTTGCCTTTCGCGGTAGCATCCCTTCAAATACGAGCCGATATAGAACCAACGGCAGCATGAAAAAGTAGATTGCAATGCAAATGGTGGCTAAGGTTTCAGAAAAAACGGCATGACCTAATTGCGAACCTGCGAGCGAACTACTGATAAGTCCGACAGGGTAGAGAAACCAGCTAGGAACAATGTGGGACATCTTGAAGTTCATGATCTGGAAACTAAAAAAAAGCACCATCATGGTGAAATGTAATATGAGCGCGCAGAACCAAAGCGGATAAGCGACCACAGGTAAAACAACCGCCAAGTAATCAGATAAAATGAGTAATGCCATACTCATTGGGGCCATCAGGCTGCCACTTAATGGATGACGAATATCATTGAAGAAGGTCTTAAAGCTAGTAATGTAGCGCAATAACACTGGAAGTAATAACACTGCACCAAGTAAAGCCAAATATGGACGTATTGTTTCTCCAATGCTAGGGACATAGAGTGCCCAAGCGTGACCCAAACCAATGACACCTAGCGCTAATGATGCCTGTGAAGGAGGCACATTTTTTACATGGGTGAGTCTTTTCCAATTCAACGATTTGCTCCAATTAAACTCAATATTATTTATTTCGCTACTTGCGAGATAAAGCAACGCTCAATGTACCTATATGCAACAAAAATAGAGTGCCAGGTAATTGAGCGGATAATATCAAGTTTAACGTTTGCGTGCGCTATTTAAGTGATAAACCGAGAGGTAATCCTTTAAATAGATTGAGCCGCTATTAACTTGTCTCTTCTTGTGTTGGTAAGTCTCTTTGTCTAAGTTTGTCGTTTTTCAGTGTACGACGAAGAAGTTGGCTATAGATGGGCTGTCCACCTAACATTTGAGCAATAATTACTGCACCTAAGCAGGTAATGATCAAAGGTAAGATCAAGTAGTAGTTATTTGTCATCTCAATCACGAGCAGAATCCCAGTAATTGGCGCTCGAACCGTTGCGGCAAAAAGTGCTCCCATGCCGGCAATCGCGAACATACCAGGTTCTATATCTAATTGAGGTAGAAATGCGTCAGCAGTGACACCAAATGTATAGCCAAAAAGGGTACCTAAAGCGAGCATCGGTGCAAAAATACCACCAGGTGCACCAGAGCCGAAACAGAGCAGAGTTGTAAGTACTCGCCCAACAAAAATCATCAGTAGAACATTGGTCGAGAAATTGCCATTTGTAATATCTGGAATAATGCCAATGCCACCGCCTGTTAATTCAGGCAAATAGAGAAGCAGCAAGCCAAAACAGCCACCCAGTAAAGTGCCGACAAGTAAGTAGCGCTTACGGTCATTTTTATGAATCGCAACGAACATATCTTGAGCTAGTGTCACGAGTTTATTGAAAACCACACCAAACAACCCGAATAGAACGCCGAGCAAAAGAAATAACCACAATGTGTTCAATTCTGGTGGCTGATATTGCGGCATGGTGATGACCGCAGCTTGACCATTGATGTAACGAAAAACGATGTTGGCTGAAATAGCAGAAATGATGACTGCTTTAATAGAAATTAGAGAATAACGAAATTGAGGGCGCATCTCTTCAACAACAAACATGATCCCAGCTAATGGAGCATTAAATGCCGCCGCGAGTCCTCCAGCCGCTCCTGATGCTAATAATGAGTGGCGGCTGTCATCATCTTTGACTCGGAAAATATCCGTGACCATTCGTCCAATATTGCCCCCCATTTGCACGGTTGGCCCTTCGCGCCCTAAAACCATGCCCGAACCTAGTGCGCCTAGTCCACCAAAAAACTTCACAGGCAATACTCGCCACCAACGAACAGGGCGAATATTGTCCATTGCTCCTTCAATCTCAGGTATGCCTGAACCGGCGGCTTCTGGTGCGAAACGATGCACGAGAAAATAGCCAATAAATGCGAGCCCAGCACTGATAATAAATGCGGCTAGCCATAGAGGAACGAAGTGCGCTATTTCAAGCTTCAACCAGTCTGTTCGCGTTTCAGAAACGAAGTGAACCGCAACTTCGAAGTAACTTCCCACTAACCCAGCGAATAAACCAACAATGCATGATAAAACCAGAACAGAGACAGGCGTTTTGTCTCTTGAGAGAAATTGATTGATCGCATCTCTAGGCACTTTTGCGAGTAAAGATTGCTTGATTCTCTCTCTTCTGGACATAAAAATAGGGCTCCACTAGGTAGGTTAAATAGGATTGGTCGTCAGGGGAGCCGGAATTATACGCTCTCACTGTTTATCCAGTAGCAATAAGATTGCAATGTTGAATTCCATAAATGAAACAAGGCTACGGATTAATGGGCTCTAGAGTGGAACCATGGTCACATAAACATACATTCATCATGTAGGATCTTGAATTATTGAAAATATGGGCCATAGTTAAATTGTAAAGCGACATCAACCTACACCAAGGAGGAATGTTTGGTTTTACTTACAATTTGGATGGATTCGAAAACCATTTTTAAGTCCTCGTAATATGTTCAGGTCGCGTCAATAGACTCCCTGATTCGCGAACTCACGATTGAGTAACGAGGTTTAAGGCGTACTAGACAATTCGTTAGTGCGCCTTTTGACGTTTGGCGGCGAATATTTCCTGAAGCTATGTTTCCTAAAGTTATATTTGTTTGATTAGTCAATATCTCTACGGGATAGACGTTTTTGTTCGTAGTACTCTTTAATCCCATTCCGATCACCATAACCTTATGTTTATCTGAAATATCTCTTGTATACTCCAATTAAGAGAGGAGTAATTACATGTCAAACAAAGTCCCTACAAATATTATCACTGGTTTTCTTGGCGTAGGTAAAACGACGGCAATACTAAACCTGCTTAAAACAAAGCCAGAGGGTGAGAAATGGGCCGTATTGGTTAATGAATTCGGTGAAATCGGCATTGATGGCGCTTTGATGACTGATCAAGGTGCGATGATTAAAGAGGTACCTGGAGGATGCATGTGCTGTACAGCTGGCGTTCCTATGAGTGTCGGAATTAATGCATTGTTGCGCCAAAAGCCAGATCGCTTGCTGATTGAACCTACTGGACTTGGTCATCCGAAACAGGTGGTTGCAACATTAACGTCTGCGCAATATTTGCCATATGTCGATTTGAAGGCCACCATCGCGCTGGTGGACCCACGAAATTTAAGCAACTCAAAATATATCGAAAATCAGAACTTCAACGATCAACTTGATAGTGCTGATGTGGTGATTGGTAATAAAATCGATCAGTGCTTTGCTGACGATATTGATGCCTTCAACGATTGGGTGACGGATCAGACACCATCTAAAATATTTAGCAAATTAGTTCAGAAAGGCGAATTGCCGATAGAAGTTCTAGATATTGAACGTCGTGATGGCAGTGCTTCTACTCAATTAGAGTCGCATCACCATGATCATGCGGATTTGGAACCTCAATTTGAATTGCCTCCAGGCCAATCTTATGTGCGAAAAGAGAATCGCGGGCAAGGGTATTTTAGTTGCGGTTGGTTGATTGGCGCAGAGTATAAATTTGATTTTGATGAGCTATTTTCGCTGCTGAGTGACTTAACGGCGGAAAGAGTAAAAGCCGTGATCAATACCGATAAAGGCTGTTATGCGTTCAATGTGGCGAATCGAGTCGTTTCGGTGAATGAAATCAGTTTAGAAGGCTTTGAATCTCGTATTGAAGTCATTGATTCGCAACTCATGCCTTGGGATCAGCTTGAAGGGCTGCTTTTGAAAATTGGTGGTATTAAGTAATATTTGATGTAAAGAGAGGCGTTGAATTTAATCCACGCCTCTCTATTTTTCGAACTGGAGATTGGAACTATCGCTTATTACGCAAGTAACGTTTTCTTCGCTCTTCTTTTTTCTTAATTTGTGCTTCTTTCTTACGCTCTATCTCGATTTCAACATCGATGAGTTCTTGAGTGATCATCTCTGGTCGTTCTAGAGTGATCTGTCCCAATGTTCCGCTACGAAGTTCATGGAGGAGTATTTCGGATGCTTTGTGTAAATCCACACGACCACCCGAGCGTAATGCCCCACGACGACGGCCAATTTCTTCCATTAATTCAATGTCAGTTTCTGGCAATTCTTCGATTTGATAACGATTTTTGAGAAGATCAGGATAGTGCTTTGCTAAGTACTCAACAGTGTAAAACGCTACTTCATCGTATTCCATCGCCGTATCTTTAACCGCACCTGTTGCCGCTAAACGGAAACCACTGTGAGGGTTTTCTACTTTTGGCCATAAAATCCCTGGAGTGTCAGAAAGTACAATGCCATTCTGAAGATTAATACGTTGTTGACGACGAGTCACAGCAGGTTGGTTACCTGTTACCGCAATCATACGACCAGCAAGACAGTTGATAATTGTTGATTTACCTACGTTGGGGATCCCCATGATCATGGTACGAATGTTTTTACCAATTTCTTCACGGTGAGGAGCAAGCTTACGAACCAACTCCATGATTTTTTGAACTTCATTGAGATTAGATGTCGTAATTGCCATTGCCTTTACGCCTTGCTCTTTCTCAAAGTGATCGATCCACAATTGTGTTAAGTCTGGGTCTGACAAATCACGCTTGTTTAGTACTTTGACACATGGTTTATCGCCACGTAGTTCCGAGATCATAGGGTTTTCGCTGCTAAACGGAATTCGCGCATCAAGTACTTCAATAATTACATCAACTTGCGGGATAACTTCTTCAATCTCTTTACGAGCCTTATGCATATGGCCCGGAAACCATTGAATACTGTTGTTAACCATTTGAAAGCCTTATATTGATAATTTGTGTGCTGCTATGGGCTTTTGGGGTACATAACGTTCTCAAACCATTAAAGAGGGAGAACTAACCCAAAAACAGGATTAATCTGTTCATAGCCATTTTGATGTGATGATCTTAACACTTTATTTAGTAGGCGGGAATCTTACTATGAAATATGGTCTCTCGGTGTAGCTGTTGATGAACAGAAGTGCTGACCGTTAAGTAGAGGTATTCTCCAAAAACTTACCGATCTAACCACAACAAAGAGCGAATGCAGATTAATGACGCTCCAAACTGCGATCTTTACTCATTACCCTTTTTAAGGGGAATTCTAGATTCAACATCAAGTGGTAGGTTTTAACGGGCACAATGTTAATTTGAAGAAAGAAAATGAAGAGGTTTTGATAGTCTGACTGTATTTTAATAAGCAAAAATATCGGAGTAATGTAATTATTGTTTTTTAATTAAGTGCATACAGGGTGGTGATTTATTTAAAGCGTGATTATGAAGTGAGTTGTCGGATATTTTTAGTATATAGTAATAAAAATAAGCCTCAATGATATTGAGGCTTATAATAGGAATGTATTTAAAAATTATTATTAAGAATGAACAAGCACTAGCAAACCATTAATAGTAAACGACACCGTCGCCTTTAGTAATAAGTGTACCTGCTTCATTAGTAATGATTTTATCTAAATCAAACAGAGAACCAATGGCTGCATTACCTAATCCTGCTTCAACAAACTTACAAACAGCATCAATTTTAGGACCCATAGAACCCGCTGGGAAATTAAATTCAGCCAAACCTGAAGGTGTTGCTTGTTTCATTTCTGCTTGATCTTCTTTGCCGTAATTACGGTAGATAGAGCCATCTGTTAAGATAATAAATAAATCAGCATTGATTTTCTCTGCTAATAATTCAGCGGTTAGATCTTTATCAATCACGCACTCAACACCTGTGCTTTTGCCTTCTTCAATACATACTGGCACACCGCCGCCACCGCAAGCAATAACAAGGTTTTCTGTATCTAGAAGTGTTTCTATTTGTTGAATTTCAACAATATCTTTTGGCATTGGTGAAGGTACAACGCGGCGGTAATATTCGCCATCTGCTTTAAATTTCATTGTTGTTTGAGACATGATCTCTTTTGCTCGTTGCTCTGTGTAGACAGGGCCAACAAATTTTGTTGGATTAGCAAAAGCAGGGTCATCTTTACTTACTTCTGTTTGTGTAACTAACGTTGCTACTTCTAATTCAGAGTCGATATTTCTTAGCTCTTGTTGAAGCATATAGCCAACCATGCCACAAGTTTGAGAACCTAAAACATCCATAGGATAAGGCGTCGTCTCCGGGGAACATTCATGGTATGCCGCATTCTGTTCCATCAGTAATCCCACTTGTGGGCCATTGCCATGGACGATGACGATTTCATGCTCACGTGCAATTGCTGCAATGCTTGCAGCCGACTTGATAATGTTTTCACGTTGATTTTCAGCCGTTAATGCTTGTCCACGGGCTAAAAGAGCGTTGCCACCTAAAGCTAATACGATGCGCATGATAATGATCTCCTATCATTTAATAATGATTTATATATTTTTCGTAGGGATTAACTAATTGCTTCTTTGATTTTTATTAATAAACAAGGAGCTTAGTTATTTGATTTAATTATTCTGTAGGGGAGTAATTAATATGAAGCTATAGTATGGCAAAGTAATAGGTCTAAATGTGATAGCAATCAAAATATCATTTCACTAGATATTCACACTATTCACTTGTAGTTAAAATAATTCGATTAAATATTCACAAGAACAGTGCAAAGGCAGGGATTAAGCAGTTTTTATCACCAACGATTCGCCTTTAGTGAATATTATCTCAGTGTGAAAAATCTAAAATAATAAGTATTTGTTCAAAAAATGACGAGTCAGTCACAATAAATGTCGTGAAACATTGTTTGCGATGAAAGAATTATGAATAAAACAAAGGATTATGTGCATGTTCTTACAAAAATGGCGCTCTTACTTTATACCCGAGAAGCAAAGCGCCATTGAATTTTGACAACATGAGTTGCTTATAATGAGACGATTACAAGAGCCTTTACGATAAATAAAGGCTCTTTTCGTCTTATTGTTATGCTTTAGCGAACTTGTAGGTGCGGAATCCCCCGATTAAGTTTCTCGCTTTTAAACCATTGTTGACCAGCTGACGGTAAGCAACATTGCCACGTAAGCCTACCTGACAATAAATTACAATTTCTTTATTCTCAGGAAGTTCATCTATTCGCTGACGAAGTTGATCTACAGGGATGTTAATATCGCCTTTTATGTAGTTACCATCTTCACGCTCACTTGGGTTACGAACATCAAGTAAGAGTTGGTCTGCTTGTAAATTATCGATTTCATCAAAATGAATAGGGTTAGCATCACCATTCATTATATTACTTGCGACAAATGCCGCTTGGTTTATCACGTCTTTTGCGCTGCCAAATGGGGGAGCATAAGTCAGTTCAATGTGTTGCAGTTGCTCAACGGTCATTCCTGCACGTTGTGCGACTGCAATGATATCTATTCGTTTATCTACTCCTTCTTTACCTGCTGCTTGAGCTCCAAGTATGGTGCCATTTTCAGGATCGAAAAGGAGCTTCAAGGAGACAATTTCCGCCCCAGGGTAGTAACTCGCATGACTTGCAGTATGAACGTAAACTTTCTCGTAATGAATTCCATCACGTTTTAACGCTTTCTCATTTTTACCTGTTGAAGCAATGGCAATATCGAAGATCTTACAAATTGCCGTTCCTTGAGTTCCTTGATAGGTCTCTTCGCGGCCAAGCATATTATCGGCAGCCATGCGACCTTGGCGGTTTGCAGGGCCAGCAAGTGGCACGAGTACCTGATTGCCTGTAACAAAATCGGCTTCCTCTACAGCATCACCTACAGCGTAAATTACAGGATCGCTGGTTTGCATAAATTCGTTGGTATGAATCCCGCCAAGTGCTCCAATCTCCAATCCAGCGTCTACCGCGAGCTTGCTTTCGGGTTTCACACCAATTGCCATAATTAAAATATCAGTCGTTAATATATCGCCATTATTTAGAGATAAATTCAGCTCACCAGTTAAATGTTGGTGCTCAGTTGATTGGCCTGCTTCTGTGCTTGCTATACTTGTATTTGGGACAAATTCCACTGATTCCAAAGCAACGCCTAAACGTAAGTCTACCCCTTTTTCCTTGATCTCAGCATGCGCAAAGCCCGCCATCTCTTTGTCAACTGGTGTCATGACTTGATCGGCCATTTCAACGAGTGTGGTTTTTATTCCAAGTTGATGGAAAGCTTCCATCATTTCCAAACCGATAAACCCACCACCGACGACGGTTGCATGATCGGGTTTATTTATCGCGATGCTTTGAAGAATCTTATCCATATCTGGAATATTACGCAGCGTGTGCGTGAGAGGGTTTTTCAGCCCTGGAATTGGAGGAACAATAGGGCCTGCTCCTGGGCTTAAGAGAAGAAAATCATAGCTCTCGGTGTATTCTGACTGATCGAGTAAATTACGGATAGTGACTGTTTTTTCTGAACGATTGATACTCATCACTTCGTTCATTACTCGTACATCGACGTTAAATCGCGCGAGAAAGCTTTCAGGCGTTTGTAATAGCAATTTACTGCGATCTTCAATATCGCCACCGATGTGGTAAGGCAAGCCGCAATTTGCAAAGGAGACGAATGGACCCCGCTCAAACATGATAATTTCGGCATCTTCACTTAAACGTCTTGCTCTTGCCGCAGCCGATGCGCCACCTGCAACGCCACCTATAATTACTATTTTAGTCATCACTTACTCCGAATCATTAGAATTTTAGCACTTTATCGCTGTTGAATTTACTATGACACCTTAAATTAGCCTTGTCTAATGTTAATGTTGCTAATTGCAATTTTCCTAAATTAGATTTGACTAATTTACTTTTATTAGTATGCTCTAATTAAAGATTTAGAAAGGGGAGAGTGAGATGGATGCAGTGCAAATGGATATCCATGAAATGAAAGATAGGGCGATTGAAGTTTCTGAGTTGCTCAAGCATATGGCGCATCCTGAGCGACTTATTGTTTTGTGTCAGTTGACGCAAGGAGAGGTCGGTGTCGGAGAGCTACAGCAAAATTCAGCGTTGAGTCAGTCAGCCTTCTCTCAACATTTAATGGTGCTAAGAAAATTTGGCATGGTAAAGACGAGAAAAGAAGCACAACAAGTTTTCTACTCCCTTTCAGACCCAAGAGTTGAGAGTCTTATTCAGAGCTTGCATGGCGTCTTTTGTAAATAAAGCCAAAGCAAAATACATAAGAAAATGTACATAAAAGTGAGGTAATGATGAGTAACGTGATTCCATGGGATGCATTATTTGGAGGCGTTCTGCTAGGCATATCAGCATCTTTGCTTTTGTTGCTTAGTGGAAAAATTGCCGGGATAAGTGGTGTATTAAGCGGGTTAATGAAAATTAAGAAAGGCGACTTCATATGGCGGTTACTATTTGTGATTGGCATGATTAGCGGTGGTTTTCTCTGTGTAAACTTATTCGGTGTAAGTGTACCCGCGCAGTTTGATTCGTCATTTTTGGTTTTGGCCGTAGCGGGTTTACTGGTTGGTGTTGGAACTCGATTAGGTAATGGGTGCACAAGTGGACACGGGATCTGTGGTTTAGGCAGGGTTTCTCGTCGCTCAATTGTAGCAACCTCTATTTTTATGGGTGTTGCCGCATTCACTGTTTTTGTTCGTTTACATTTAATTTAAGAGAGTGGAATAAACATGAAGCATCTTATATTTAGTCTTTCAGCCTTAGTTTCGGGCATTTTATTTGGCGTGGGTATGGTGCTCTCGGGCATGACTGACCCAGCCGTTGTTATTGGGTTTCTTGATGTATTCGGTGAGTGGAATCCTAGCTTGATATTTGTGATGGGCGGAGCATTGGCAGTATTCATGCCGTTCTACCATTTTGTGATTAAACCGCGCCAAGCTCCTGTGGTGGCGGATGCGTTTTGTATAGCATCAAAGACTAGCATTGATATGCAGTTAGTGGTTGGAGCAGCTGTGTTTGGTTTAGGTTGGGGATTAGCAGGAATTTGCCCTGGGCCTGCCGTATCTAGTTTGGCTTTAGGGAATGTCGACGTATTAGTCTTCTTTTCAATGATGATGCTTGGACTTGGTGGTACGAATAGGGCATTGCAGTATCGTGATAATAAAGTCATGAAAAAAGCCATGAACTAATGACCATCGACAGTAGCAGTAACTTGAATTGAGTTTAAGGTTGCTGCTTTTGTTTCACTGATCTTGTTTCACTGATCTTGTTTAACTACCTCTGATTAACGCATTGTTATTGAGTCTATGCGTTAGAGATTGAAGTGATGCTGATGTTGATCGAAAATTGTGGATTAGTTTTAGTACATTTTAGATATTTGGTGTCTGAAATGTACATTTTTGTTTCATGAAAACATCAAATTTAAAGGTGCATAAAAAACAATAAAAATGATAGAAAAACGCCACGTTTTGTGAGCCGATGACAGTCGACGTCGAACACTAATCTTTAGAGCCTTTAGCCAAAAGGGCTGAGTAAATTTCAAGTCCCCAAAGCACATTTTTCAATAATTTCATTGTTTCTTTTAGAAGTGGGATCGCGTGCGTTAGATCGAGTTGATCTTGCACAGTAGACGCAATTCCTTGATCTAGATCAATGCTATAAATAGGTGCTTTTCGTCTAATACGCCACAACATATGGTGTCAGTTAAATAATAAATAGCCCTATATAGTGTGTTTGTGGATAAGTCTGTGAGTATTCTAAGGGTAAGGGGAAATAGTGAAACCAATCGTAATTAAGCGCGACGGCTCAAGAGCGCCATTCAATAGAGATCGTATTCAATCAGCAGTAGAAAGTGCAGCTGAACACATTGATAATGAAATGGCGATATACGCACTCAACGTAGCTTTAGCTGTTGAAGTGAAGCTAAAAGATTACGATGAAGTACACATTTCAGAAATCCAGACTTTAGTGGAAAATGAACTGATGCAAGGTCCGTATAAAGGACTTGCTCGCTCATATATTGAATATCGCCATGACCGCGATATTTCTCGTGAAAAATCGAGTGCGTTAACAAAAGAAATCGAAGGCTTAATCGAAGAAAGTAACGCAGATCTACTAAATGAAAACGCCAATAAAGATGGCAAAGTGATCCCTACCCAGCGTGATTTATTAGCGGGCATCGTAGCAAAACATTATGCAAAAACTCATATTTTGCCGCGTGATATAGTACAAGCTCACGAAGATGGTGATATCCATTATCATGACCTAGATTACGCACCATTTTTCCCAATGTTTAACTGTATGCTGATTGATCTTAAAGGCATGCTGACTCGTGGGTTTAAAATGGGCAACGCAGAAATCGATACACCAAAATCGATTTCAACAGCAACCGCAGTGACAGCTCAAATCATTGCGCAAGTGGCGAGTCATATTTATGGTGGCACAACCATCAACCGTATTGATGAAGTGTTAGAACCCTATGTACTAACAAGCTACGAAAAGCACTTAGCCGTTGCAAAAGAGTGGGATATCCAAAATCCAGAAAAATTTGCAATGTCTCGTACAGAGAAAGAGTGTTATGACGCATTCCAATCGCTTGAGTATGAAGTAAACACACTCCACACGGCAAACGGACAAACTCCTTTTGTTACCTTTGGTTTTGGTCTAGGGACTAGCTGGGCTTCAAAACTGATCCAAGAGTCAATTTTGAAAAATCGTATTGCTGGTTTGGGTAAAAACCGTAAAACAGCGGTATTCCCAAAACTTGTGTTTGCAATTAAAGACGGTTTAAACCATCAGGCAACAGATCCGAACTACGATATCAAGCAGTTAGCATTGGAATGTGCAACAAAGCGTATGTATCCAGATATTCTTAACTACGACAAAGTTGTCGAAGTGACGGGTTCATTTAAAACCCCAATGGGCTGCCGCAGCTTCCTAAATACATACGAAGAGAATGGCGAATTAGTACACGAAGGGCGTAATAACCTTGGTGTGGTTAGCCTGAACTTACCTCGTATTGCACTTTCTGCGGGTGGTAATATTGACCAATTCTACACTCTGTTAGATGACAAACTTAAACTGGCACGTCGAGCACTAGAAACTCGTATTAGCCGTTTAGAGAATGTAAAAGCTCGCGTTGCTCCTATCCTATACATGGAAGGCGCGTGTGGCGTACGTTTGAATGCTGAAGATTCTATTGCAGAGATCTTTAAGAATGGTCGAGCATCAATTTCACTGGGCTACATTGGTATCCATGAAACAATGACGGCGTTATCAAGTGGTGAAGGCCACATCTATGATGAAGCTGAATTACGTGAAAAAGCGCTTGATATTGTTCGTTACTTAAAGAAAACAGTGGAAACTTGGACAAAAGAGACGGGTTATGCATTTAGCTTGTATGGTACTCCGAGTGAAAACCTATGCAGTCGCTTCTGTCGTATTGACACCAAAGAATTTGGCTTAATCGAAGGTGTAACAGACAAGGGTTACTACACCAACAGTTTCCACCTTGATGTACAAAAGAAAGTGAACCCATACGATAAGATCGATTTTGAAATGCCATACCCTGATATCTCAAATGGTGGTTTTATCTGTTACGGTGAGTTCCCTAACATGCAGCAGAACGTTGAAGCGTTAGAAAATGTATGGGATTACAGTTACAGCCGCGTTCCATACTATGGTACGAATACACCGATTGATGAGTGTTACGAGTGTGGCTATAACGGTGAGTTTGAATGTACCAGTAAGGGCTTTACTTGTCCGAAATGCGGTAACCATGACTCAACAAAAGTGTCGGTTACTCGCCGTGTATGTGGCTACTTAGGCAGCCCAGACGCGCGTCCATTTAACTTCGGTAAACAAGAAGAAGTTCAGCGACGCGTTAAACACTTGTAGTCATCATATTAGCAACGTTTAGGTTCAACCTAAAACAAGAGACTCGTTGCTGATATTCTGAAATTCAATTATCAGGCAAAGCATTCATGTTTATGCCTGATAATTGTCTCAATTTAATGTCCCACTTCGCCCTCACTAAGTCCGTCTTAATTCTCCACTGCCACAAGGGGTAATGATTGATGAATTACAATCAATATCAATCTGTTGATGTTATCAATGGTCCCGGAACCCGCTGTACGCTGTTTGTGTCTGGTTGTATCCACCAATGTAAAGGTTGCTACAATCAAATCACCCAAAAACTCGATTCTGGTCATCTGTTCACGCAAGAGTTAGAAGATCACATCATTAATGAGCTGAATGACACAAGAATAAAGCGAAGAGGGCTATCTTTATCTGGTGGAGACCCGTTACATCCAGCCAATCTATCTGCGATCTTAACGTTAGTGAAACGTGTTCGAACTGAATGCGAAGGAAAAGACATTTGGATGTGGACAGGGTACAGATTAGATGAATTAACATCTGAGCAACAAGAAATCGTCAAATTTGTTGATACTCTGATTGATGGAAAGTTTGAGCAAGAATTGGCTGATCCCGCACTGGAGTGGCGAGGAAGTTCAAATCAAATCATCCACTGTTTTACTTCCTTTGATGATTAACTAAGCTACAGTTCAATAACAAAGTTATAAAATTCCTTTCGATTTTTAATCTTACTAGTGTTAACGTGAAGTCATTACTTGAATTTCAAAGGGTTGTGACTTTCATGTTTACACACTTACCAGAACCAACGCTCGATCCAATACTCTCTCTTTCGGTTGCATACCGTAACGATGCTCGTGCTGATAAAGTAGATTTAGGCATAGGTGTTTATCGTAATAGCCAAGGTGAAACGCCTATCATGCAAGCCGTAAAAATGGCTCAAGATATCGTCGTTGAAACTCAAAAAACGAAGGCTTATGTCGGCTTGGCAGGCTGTGAAGAATTCAATCAAAGTATGATTGATCTGTTACTGACTGATACTTCCGCTATCGGGAGAGTTGCAGCAATTCAAACACCAGGAGCCAGTGGAGCCTTGCGGATGCTTGGTGATTTAATGAAAATCGCCCAGCCTGATACGACGGTTTGGATATCGAATCCAAGCTATGTGAACCATAAGCCAGTCATGGAAGCCGCGGGACTGAACGTTCGCTTTTACCACTATTTTAGCCCGCAAACTAAGCAAGTTGATACCAGTCGTATGCTTGATGATCTCTCGAATGCGGGAGTAAACGATGTTGTACTTTTGCACGGTTGTTGTCATAACCCAACAGGAGCTGATATTGATTTTTCAGCATGGCAAGCCATCACTGAGCTGTCTCAAAAAAATGGCTTTACCCCATTTGTAGATATTGCATACCAAGGGTTTGGAGATGGTTTAGAAGAGGACGCCAAAGGCTTGCGTTACATGGCTGATAATGTGGAAGAGATGTTAATCACCACATCATGCTCAAAAAACTTTGGTCTATATCGTGAGAGAACAGGGGCTGCAATTGTAGTTGGTAAAAGTAATCATGATGTGGCGAATGCGAAAGGGAAACTACTCACGCTTGCTCGTTCTACTTATACGATGCCACCTGATCATGGCGCTGCGTTGGTCAAAACCATTCTTCAAGATCAACAATTAACCAGTATTTGGAAAACAGAACTTTATGAAATGCAGCAGCGATTAGTGAGCCTTCGTCACTCATTGTGTAATGAATTTCGAACAGTACACAACACAGATCAATTTGACTTTATCGAAAGTCACAAGGGGATGTTTACTGTGCTAGGATTTAATTCGGAACAGATGCTGCAATTACGCGAACAATTTGGCATTTATGCGGTTGGAGATGGCAGAATAAATATCGCTGGGTTATCAGAGCAGCACATTCCTTTTGTCGCCCGATCGATTGTACAAGTGGCGTAATGAGCAATGTTTTGTATCGCTTGGTTGGTTAACTCTTCCAAGCTGTAAGCATTATAAGTTGGATTAGGTGAACGAATGAATAAGTGGAAAAACATAATTCCCCTCATGCTTTGCAGTAGTTTGATGGCGTGCAATTCTACAAGACCATTGTCATCAGAACAAAGCGAGATGGCATCTCAGCCAAATGCAGAAATTGAACCAAAGATAGCTACTGAGCCAAAGATAGCAATTGAGCCAAAGATAGAAACTGACCCTGCACTAGAGGCTGAAGCTGAAATTAAACAGGAAAAAAAAGCAGTAAGTTCTGTTGAAGAACCTAAGCTTCCCGTAGTCAATGAGAAAAAGACGGCTGATGGGAAGCTGATCTTAGGTGAGGAAGAGTGGGTATACTTTCCCGGTCTGAAAGAGAGTTTTAAAGCTCGTATTGATACTGGAGCAACAACTTCCTCTATCAGTGCGACAGATATTGTGCAGTTTGAGCGGGACGGTAGAGATTGGGTAAAATTTAAAATCTCACATGGGGATCTTAAAAGTTCAGAGATTAATCTTCCTGTTGAACGTTGGGTTAAGATTCGCCAGTCTAGCAGTGAAGAGGGTGATAAAAGGGCGATTGTTGTTGCTTGGATTGAGATAGGAAACTTGAAAGATAGAACCGAGTTCACGTTAGCCGATCGTAGTCACCTTTCTTATCCGGTACTCATTGGGCGTAGTTTATTTAGAGATATGGCAGTTGTCGATGTGAGTAAAAAATTCGTACAGCCAAAAAGAAAGAAATAAATTCTACTGTTCACCGTTTTCATAACATTGATCGAATTAAAATAGAAAAGCCTAAACCGTATTCCGATTTAGGCTTTTTATTTATATCTCTTGATTGAGATAGAGCGAGTATTTAAGCATTAATTACTCGCGGGTTTAGTTTTTCAGTCGTCAATTGAATCAGAAAACTTGCGTTTAACTTCAACGAAATCATCAATAGATTGTGTAAAGGCATCAACGACCTCAGGATCGAAGTGCTGTCCTGACTCACTTTTTATCAGTTCTACCGAATCGTCAATAGACCAAGCCTTCTTGTACACTCGCTCACTGGTTAGAGCATCAAAAACGTCGGCAACAGCAACAATACGCGCTGATAGGGGAATGGCTTCACCAATCAAACCGTACGGATATCCCTTACCATTCCACTTTTCATGGTGATATAACGCAATATCTTTAGCCATGTTTAATAGGGCTGAGTTTGAGTCAGCAATAATGGCAGCCCCATATTCAGGGTGACGCTTCATTATCTCCCACTCTTCAGGATCAAGTTTACCCGGTTTGTTTAATATATGGTCTGGTACCCCAATCTTCCCTATATCGTGCATTGGAGAAGCATGAAGAAGTAACTCGCGCCACTCTTTATTCATCGACATTTTTTTCGCTAGGATAACGGAGTAGTAACTCATTCTCGTAATGTGGTGGGCTGTGTCATTATCTTTAAATTCAGCAGCGCTACCAAGCCTAGTTAATATTTCATACCGAGAGGCTTTCACTTTATCGTTTGCACGTTTACCTGTGTAAAGGGTAAATAGCGTAAATGGGACACTAAATAAAGTAATGAGACCGAAGATTATATATGCCCCGTCGCGCAATGAATAAAAGCTACTTAATACTTCAGATTTATCTTTCTTAATGAAGTAGGCCATATTTAAGTGTTCATTCCACTGAGCGCTTACAAATACTTCCTTTCCACGGTAATCAACAATCGATGCAAGTTGTGCTTGTTCATTCTCATCGACACTCAGAGCGGTGATCTGGGCGATGGATTTAGAAAATTTTACGTTAGCTTTGCTATCAATATCAAAGCGTAACGGTGAAATAATGTTACCGCTACGATCGGTGTATAAGAACTCACCGCTCTCTCCAACATTATAATTATCAAAGTCAGAGCTTAAGCCATTGTTTTGGCCGATTTCATTAAATGATACCGCTACGACTTGTTGATCTAAGTCGAAAATAGGAATGACTAAGTAGAGTGATGTTTTAATTTTCCCATCAAAACTGACAGAGGTTATCGACGGTGATAGCGTCATTTTGCCACTGACCGCTCGAATAAAAGCACTATTGGAAGACATGTCAATTTGAGACAGGTTTAGTGGTGAGCCGTAATTTAATAAAATCTTACCTTCACTTGAAATGATGGTCTTAGATTCTCCGCTAATGAAAGCATCATATTTATTAAAGAAGGCGATGAGTTCTGCTTCATGAAATGCAGCCTCTTGAAAGTTCTCTTTTTCACTAGCAAGTACCAGCTTTGCTAATGCAGTTTGGAAAGTAGGTTTTTGGGTGATGTAGTGGTGAATATTTGCTCTAATTTCACTAAGTTTGTTGATGTTAACAGAGATCTCGTGCAAGGTTTGACGGGCTGTATTCTTATATTTATCTTCAATTGATTGCTTATTTACATCTAAAATGTACCAACCACCAGCCATACTCAGTGTAATAAAAATACTCATCAAAACCACGAGTATGATTGAAAACTTGGTTGTACCAAATGAGTAAGAGTTATCGTCTGCAAGGCTTCGCTGAGAGAGAATAGAAAAAACTAAAAATAGGCTAGATATAAGAGCAATGAAAAACCCTGCTAAGGTAATCGTTTTATTTTCAAACCTTGAGCCTTCTTCGCTATTACGTATCGGTTGCATTTCAAGATCGTAATAGACTTCTAATAGACCTATATATTGATTGCTAAATGCAATATTGGCTTCTTGTTTTGCAAGGTTCGTAATTTTTTTGGGAAGAGGCACATTGAAGTACGTTTTTTCATGCAAAGTATAATAACTAAAGAAGACCTCATCAGAAAAGGCGTCAGTAATTTTAACACCACGGATGATTTTATTATTATTGAGCTGTGAACTGAGGGAATGGCGCAATTGATCTTTGTTTATATTATAAACAAAAGGCGCGCTTAGGTCTGCAATTTCACTTGTTGCCACAGAAATGGCAGTACTTGTATTGGCTGAAGGCGTCATTTCAACCTTGATCGCTTGATGCACAAGAATAAATAAGCTGGCAGCGAGCAGTAATATGGAGAGTATTTTAGCCTTAAAATGCATAAATTATTCCGTATGCTCATTCATGATGCGTGTTATTTCACCGCTTTCTGTCATTAACTTGATTTGGCGATTAAATTCAGGAAGTAAATACTGATACTTTTTTGCCAGCCTAAATCTAAGGTTATAAATGGCAACAGGTTTAGTTCGTTCCAAGTAACCTTGTTCAATCTCAGGCTTAATGACATCAATTGGGAAAAGGGCATAATCGCAACGATTCAACTTCAATAGATGAATGGATTGTTTTTCTGTTGCGATTTCATTCTTAGTGTTGACGTTAATTAATTTAAAATCATTAAAGCCGAGAATTGAGCAAGGGATAAGCTGGTCAAAATCGCTGATATCGACTTTAGTTTGTTTAAATTGTTTAGGGTTATAAACAATAACCTCTTCGGAGCGGTAGAATGTATCGGTATAAACAGTAGCTTTAATTTCTCCAGGTTCAAGTCTCCAGTCTTGCGCAATACCAGGCTCCAGATCCAGTTGGCCATTTTTCATGTATAAACGAATTCTTGCTTGGGGTAGCTGCTTGTATGTGAACGTTACATCGAGTTTCTCACCAATAATATTGAGGATATCGATGTAGGCTCCTCGGATTTGACCATCATCCCCTGAACGATAGAAGTAAGGCGCTCGATCCTGATCGATTAAACCAACGTTTAAAACAGTTTCGGCACTAGATACACTCCAAGATAACGTTGCAATTAGGCCAATTAATAACTTTTTTTTCATAGCCATCTCTTCATTGTTTACTATTATTATTGTCGTGCACTAACTTGCTTATTAAAAATGTGCATCTTTTAGATTAAATACATACAAAATAATAACATATTGAGTGTGAAAAAAAATCTTAGTTTTTATATTGTGATGAAGTTCAACTAAATAATACACGTCAAAAAAAGTAATGAATACAGATGATTAATGATTGGTTTTTGGATGGTTAATGGGCGGGTTATATCATTGTTAATTAATGTTACCGTTATGTTTTTTCTATACAGGCGTGCTAATTTTATAACACGCTTGCCTTTCTAATAATGAAAACGGACAGACATCACCATCTGATGACCGTAAACACCGCTATTTTTTACTTCCGCCCCAAGTGCGAGTTGTTCTGTAGAGTAAAAGCGAGCACCAAAAGCAAAGGTCGATTTTGTATCGTCGTTATCGATGATTTTACCGAATTTGACATGGGCTTCGACACCTTCTAATACCCAAAAGCGGGTGCCGAGATTCACTTCGGTTTTGAACGTTGTATCTGAGCTGTCTTTCACACTATGAAGTAGTATTTGTCCATATACATCGCCAAACTGATTTATTGGCCCATTAAACCCTATGCCACCAGCAAGATCCCAGTCATTGCTAAATTCACTATCGAAACGACCAATAAAGTGTGAGTTTTCAGTGAAATAGGTAGTCAGTTCAGTTCCAAATGTGGCAGGGCTAGTACCCATCCTGAATTCCATCATGTTGTAATTGAAATTATTAGCCTGTGCTGAAATTGGAATAAGGCTTAATAATCCCAAAGCTGCGATACGTCGTGCTTGTCCTAGCATGAATGCTCCGAAGTCATAGGTAGACTGAATTTCGATATAATACAAAAAAAGCCTGCAATATGCAGGCCATTAGTGCTAGAACTTTGATTTATTACATGATTTGGATGTGGTCTACTTCAATCTCTGGCGTGTTGCCTCCTTCATACTCACCAAAAATACGGACTTTAGTATTTGCATCTAGTGGTGTTGCTAAATGGACATCATCCAATTCTATTTGAATTTCAGCGTTGCCATCTGAAAAAACAAACTTGTCATTTTTTAATTGACGAATGATAGTGCCATCGATAACTACATCTTTTTCTGTAAACATACTGGTATCTTGAAGTAACTCTGAAACGGAGGTTGTATCGACAGGGCCATTATACTGGATAGAAGCTTGGCGATTGTTATCGTGGTCGTTGCCCGCTAGCGCTAGTGAAGGTGCAAGGATTAAAGTGGATACTAAAGCGATAATTGTTTTTTTCATAAGAATGTCTCTTTCGTTGTTCGTTTAAGTTGTCACTATTAAAGCACTCCTTTTTTGAATTAATACTGAGTGTTACATTCATTTTCGGTTCATTTATCGGAGCACTATCTTGGGAATGAGGGTAAAATAGTTTTATCAATAACGAATCTAATGACTTAAGAAGACGTACCACTATGCATGCACCGATAAAATCGTTAATGGTCCAAGGCACGACATCCGATGCCGGGAAAAGTGTTCTTGTGGCAGGTTTATGCCGTGTATTAGCGAGAAAGGGCGTTAAAGTTGCCCCATTTAAACCACAAAATATGGCACTCAATAGTGCCGTTACGAAAGATGGTGGCGAAATAGGAAGAGCACAAGCGGTGCAAGCTCAAGCCTGCAATGTTGAACCAACAGTGCATATGAACCCTGTATTATTAAAGCCTAACTCTGATACTGGCGCGCAAGTCATTCTTCAGGGGCGTGCTATTAGTAATATGGAGGCGACGAGTTACCATGATTATAAGAAAGTGGCGATGGCAACCGTCATGGACTCGTTTGAAAAGCTTCATGCAGAGTTTGAGAGCGTCATGATCGAAGGCGCGGGCAGCCCTGCTGAAATTAATTTAAGAGCGAATGATATTGCGAATATGGGGTTTGCGGAGAAAGCAGACGTTCCGGTTATTATCGTTGCCGATATTGATCGTGGTGGGGTGTTCGCTCATCTCTATGGCACGCTAGAGCTACTCTCTCAATCAGAGCAAGATCGTGTTATTGGTTTTGTTATCAACCGATTCCGAGGCGATATCGCGTTATTGCAATCCGGTTTAGACTGGTTAGAAGAGAAAACAAACAAGCCCGTGCTTGGTGTTCTACCTTTTATCCACGGGCTAAATTTAGAAGCAGAAGATGCCATCATATCGGAACAGGTCTCAAATGATGATGCGAAAATAAAAATTGTGGTTCCTGTGTTTACAAGAATCAGTAATCACACCGATTTTGATAGTTTACGGCTGAACCCTGATATAGATTTCCGTTATGTGGGTAAAGGTGAAAAATTAGATAGAGCTGATTTGATCATTCTCCCCGGTACGAAATCGGTAAGAGCGGATCTTGATTACGCTCGATCTCAGGGGTGGGATGCGGATATCAAACGTCATATTCGTTTAGGCGGAAAGGTGATTGGTATTTGTGGTGGTTATCAAATGCTTGGGCAATTGATTGAAGACCCTCAAGGTATTGAAGGGCCAGCCGGAAGTAGCGCGGGTTTAGAGTTATTCGATATTCAAACCGAACTTAAATCTGAAAAGAATCTTACCAACGTAACTGGAACGCTCACTTTGAATAACAAATCTGTTCCAGTCTCAGGGTATGAAATTCATGCTGGTGTGAGTCAGGTAAATGAATCTCAGCCTGTTTTGTTGAGTAACGGGCAAGCAGACGGGGCAGTGAGCAACTGTAATCAAATCATGGGAACGTATCTCCATGGTTTGTTTGAATCACCACAAGTGACGAGCTTGATTTGCGAATGGGCAAACCAATCCACGGTTGAAAGTGTTGATTTTGAATCTATTAAAGATAATGCGATCAATACGATAGCTGATGCGATTGAAGAGTATATGAATTTAGAACAATTATGGCCAGAACTGAAAAACCACTGGGGCAGAGACAATTCAAATGCTTAAAAAAGTTATTACAACAAGTGTTATAAGCATGCTCTGTATTTCACTGAATGCGCAAGCTAACGTGAAAATATATTCTGCATCATCATTAACCAATGTTATGAATGCCTTATTGGCAGAGTTTAAAACGACTAGTGATACTGATGTATTACCAATCTATGGGGGTTCTTCCTCATTAGCAAGGCAAATTGAACGTGGGGCACCTGCGGACCTGTTTATCTCTGCTAACGAAAGTTGGATGCAGCATTTAGTGAAACGTGGTTCTGTTTTGCAAGAGAATGTGTTCCCGTTTACTCAAAACCAATTGGTTCTTATAGCCCCTAAAACATCGACACTTGAACCGTTTGCCATTGAGGATATTCGCGACTGGCAAACTAATATTGGTAAAGGGCGACTGGCAATCGGAAATCCACAAGCCGTGCCTGCTGGTATTTATGCAAGACAAACCCTTCAATCGTTAAATGTTTGGAATGCTGTGAAGTCATTAACTGCGCCAACGAGTAATGTACGCATGACCTTAGCGTTGGTTGAAAGGGGTGAAGCTCCACTCGGTATTGTCTATAAAACGGATGCATTACAAAGTAAGAATGTCCAATTGATCACTGAGTTTGCTAGTACAAGTCATGATCCTATTCGTTACCCTCTTGCTATCGTTAATACTTCGCCGGAATCGTTAGAGTTAGCGGCATTTTTACAATCTGAAAAGGCTCAAGAGATCTTGATTCAATTTGGGTTCAACTCTTTAGCTCAATAAGAGAATCGACATGTTGTCAGACTTTGAACGCGATGCACTTTATTTAAGTTTGAAAGTCGCATCGATCAGCATTTTATGGCTAATTCCTATTGGGGTTGGGTTCGCATGGCTGTTAGCAAGAAAACAGTTTATTGGAAAAGGGATCGTAGATAGTATTTTACATCTTCCCCTTGTTCTTCCTCCTGTTGTCATTGGGTATCTATTGCTCGTAGTCATGGGAAAGCAAGGTATTATCGGCCGATGGTTAGCGGATAATTTCAACGTTGTTTTCAGTTTCAGTTGGAAAGGGGCCGTATTAGCGTGCGTCGTTGTGGCTTTACCTCTAATGGTTCGTGCAATTCGGCTGAGTTTAGAGAGTGTTGACCCTAAATTAGAACAAGCGGCAAAAACATTGGGAGCTTCTCCTTTTAAAGTATTTATCACGATTACACTGCCTATGATCATTCCGGGGATTATTACCGGTACTATGCTCTCTTTTGCCCGAAGTCTAGGGGAGTTTGGTGCAACCATCAGCTTTGTTTCTAACATTCCAGGAGAGACCCAGACCATTCCATTGGCGATGTTCAATTTTATCGAAACCCCTGGGATGGAATTCGAAGCGGCGAGACTGTGTGGGATTTCAATTGCGATCGCACTGGCATCTTTACTTTTTTCTGATTGGTTGTCCAAAAAAGCCAATAAACGCTTGGGAAGTCAGTCATGAGTTTAATTTCACTGCAATTTCAAAAGCAGCTTGGTGAAACGCAATTTGATGTTGATCTTAATATTCCGGCGACAGGGATTACCGCTATTTTTGGGCGTTCTGGTGCAGGAAAAACATCATTAATTAATGTTATCAGTGGGCTAATCAAGCCCGATTCTGGCTTGATAAAAGTTAATGACCGTATTTTGTTCGATGATAACCATTCAATCGATGTCGCCGTAGAGAAAAGAAACGTTGGCTACGTATTCCAAGACGCACGCCTTTTTCCTCATTATAGTGTCAAAGGCAATTTAACCTATGGTGTGAAGCAAGCGGATGACACTTATTTTTCTAAGGTCGTTACACTGTTGTCTCTGACTAATATGCTCGATCGCTATCCTGCGGATCTTTCTGGAGGAGAGAAGCAGCGTGTGGCGATTGGCCGAGCATTATTGAGTAAACCAGACATATTGCTCATGGATGAACCTTTAGCATCGTTGGATTTGCCCCGTAAGCGTGAAGTCATGCCATTTCTAGAGAAGTTAGCTGACGAGGTAAAAACGCCAATCCTGTATGTGACACACAGCTTGAATGAAATTTTGCGATTAGCAAGTCATCTGGTGATTGTGAATGATGGTAAGGTAGAAATTTCAGGTTCAATTGAAGAAGTTTGGGGTTCAAACTCCATGCGCCCGTGGCAGTCTTTCTCTGAGCAAAGTAGTTTGTTTGAAGCCACCATCGCTGAACATCATCGCCAATATGCACTGACCAAAGTTCAATTAGCAGAGAATGTTTTTCTATGGGTTCAAGGGATTGATGGGAAGCTAGGTTCATCCATTAGGCTTCAGGTACGAGCTAACGATGTTTCAATTGCTTTAGATAAACCGGAGCGAACATCCATCAGGAACATCTTAAAAGCCCGTGTAAGCCTCATAGAGTCGAAGAACATTGCGAATGATAAGCAGAGTGTTGGTGTTCAACTTGATTTGGGAACAAATAGGCAACTTTGGGCGACAATAACCCCTTGGGCATTAGATGAGTTGGATCTCAATATAGGGATGGATGTCTATGTTCAAATCAAAGGTGTGAGTGTCACTCAACGCGATATCGCATTTACACATGAATAGTCTTCATGCGCTAATCCGTATTGGATTTAATGAGCCATTTTACTCAGTGACTAGATAGAACCTGCTGGAACAAAAAAGCATGCCACCCACGAGTTAATACTCGCCGATGCCATGCTTTTTTTGTGCGTTTTAATAATGTAACCGATAAAGAGTTATATTATTTTACGAACACTTCTTTGAAATCACGCTTCAAAATTGGGTCGCGACGTGCTTTCTTTATTTGCTTAACCATATCTTTCACACAGTTGTGAAGGACTTGGTCAAGAAGCTCTGCACGATATTCTTCTTTCGCTTCGTCAGTCATATCTTCTGGTAATTTCAACGTAGGGAACTCTTCCATTACGTTAATACCAGCAAAACCCTGACTTACAGAAATTAATGCGTGGAATTGTTCAAAACTGTCTAGCACATTTTGTGCACTTGCTGGAAGTGTATCCCAAGCATCACGTACTGCATCTTCAGATACTTCATGAATCGACGTAACCATGAAATACATCGCTTCAGGGACTTGATCAAACTCCATGACTTTGCGTAGTTCTGGTGAAATAGTTTCTAGATCAACTTTAGGTTGCTCTGTGTTAGTTGCGTCTGACATGACAAATTCTCGTATAAAAGAAAGCAATGCTAAAAAGTTTCAGCCAAAAGTCAACGAAATATAGCAAAAAATCGTGAATGAGCCTGTTTCATATGGTATATCTACTTGTATGTTAGCTAATAATTAATAAGGCTATTTATGAGTGTTGCGGGTTCTTCAATGCGAATTCTACTCGTCGATGACGTGAAGTTAGACCGTATGCAGCTTGCTATTAGGCTCAAGCAGTTAGGACATCAAGTGGAAGCGGCAGGAAGCGGAAAAGAGGCCTTGGCTGTCTATTCAAGCTTTGACCCGGATTTAGTTTTACTCGATATATCAATGCCCGACATGGATGGTTTTGAAGTCTCTCAAAAAATTCGTAGTCAGTTTCCTGATTGGGTTCCCATTATCTTTTTGAGTAGCCATGAAGAGCCAGAAATGATTGCACGAGCGATTGAGGCTGGGGGGGATGATTACCTTATTAAACCCGTTGATCGCCTTGTATTAAACTCGAAGCTAATCGCGATGCAGCGGATAGCTATGATGCGACGAGAGCTTAAAACGGCGTCTGCAAAACTTGAAGAGCTCAATGCTATGTTGCAACAACAAGCGAATGAAGATGGGCTCACTAAGTTATATAACCGCCGATATATGGATACGCAACTAGAAGATGCTATTGGTTGGCATGGTCGCCATAAAATCCCATTTTGTTTGATTCTGCTTGATGTTGACCATTTTAAACCATTCAATGATAATTACGGTCATATAGAAGGTGACAAATGCCTTCAGTCTATATCTAACACACTTAATGAACTCTTTACACGCTCAGGTGAATTTGTTGGCCGTTATGGTGGAGAAGAATTTGCGGTATTATTAAGTGGTGTCGGTGATAAGAAAGCAGAAAAAGAAGCGCTTCGAATCAAGTCGAAAATTGTTGAGCTTGCCTATCCACATGCTTATTCACCAACTGCTGATTATGTAACTGTCTCGCAAGGGATTGTTACGCTAATTCCAACAGGAAAAGAAAAGCCGAGTGACATTTATCAGAAAGCTGATCAAGCGCTTTATGAAGCAAAGCAGAATGGTAGAAATAGTTTTAAAATGTGGATTGAAACGACTTAGCACTTAGGATGTTTTATCGGCTATTGAATTTATCGGCTTTTGATATAAAAGCCATGTAATCGAGATGAATCGAAATCATCAAAATTATGTGGCAAATAGCATTGATATAGCTTTAAGTGCAGTTATTACCACTGTAATACGGCGTATAGTTGAATGTACTTTCGAACTAATTGTTTATTCTGGCTTCTTTGGAGTGGGTGACCAAACTTAATATAACACGGGCTTATATTAAAGCGGTGATCAAGGCATTGAGTGAGCTGTGAATCACTTTCATACAACGTTATCCCTTGCTCGCTGTATTCATCTATCTGATCTGGCAGCTCTCCCATCCACCAATGCAACAATTCACGACTCTTTTTACTTCGACTTATCCAGTGATCACTAATCAGAAGCAGCAGATCATTAGGTTGAATGGCGTAACCATATTCAGCTTGCCACTCTGTTATATCTGCTAGGAGATTTTCTCTGCAAGTTTTTCCGGCACTGATCATATGATGCGTTAATACCCAAACCGTTCCTTCAGGTGAAGATATTCGGTAGTGGTGGGCAGGATCTGGGCTTCCAATCGTCTCTAAAGCTTGTACGACAGACTCATGACCGAAATTATTCAACGTGTTCTGCATTCTGCGTGTGTAAGCAAGGCTTAAGTGATGCTCACTCATTCCTTGGTTATGAACCGTAGGGTAGTGTCGCTCGCACAGCTTTAAACAGTCAACTTGAAATTCGTTGATACTTCGTATTACTAAGTCTAATAACAAATGGAAGTCCTATGCGGGGCAAGATCTGGAAACTGATAAAGACTATCACATTGTTTTCTATGAGAACTATAATTATGCTCTGAGTTCGTGAGCCATCCTATAAATAATAGTAATAGCCTGATGGCATAAGCTATTTTAGAGATAAGTAATATCTCTTTAAGGAGAAATAATGACTGAAATTGTACTTGAACCTAAAACAAAACAGAGCATGGTAGCCGCCTTACAACGCTACTTTGAAGAAGAGCTAGATAGTGAGCTTGGGCAATTTGATGGAGAATTTCTATTAGACTTTCTGAGCAAAAAATTAGGACCCGTTTATTATAACCAAGGTATCGCTGATGCTCAAAAGGTGATGGAAAGAAAGATAATGGACATTAGTGATGAGCTATATGAAATCGAAAAAATAGTAGAAGTCTAGCGAGAGCTTAAATCAGAAAAGTTCATTCGAATTTTTCGAACAAGTTGTTTAATTTCAAGCTCTCTTGATTGTGTAAAGATTGGTAAATAATGTGTGTCATCCAAATGCGGAATGTTACCTTGATGTTACTTTTTGGTTTGGTGTCGAATTTTAGCAACATGCAGTGAGTACAATTCTTGGGCAGTAATATGAATAATACAGTGAAAAATTACAATGTGGTATCTCGTCTCCTTCATTGGGTTTCGGCGATTACGATTTTTGGCATGTTTGGCATAGGTCTGTGGATGGTTGATCTCACTTACTACAGTGAGTGGTATAAAACGGCTCCAGACTGGCACCGTTCAGTCGGAATTATTCTTGCCATTGTTACGTTAGGTAGGATGCTTTGGAAGCATGTTACGGCGTCACCAAAGGTAGAAGGTAAAGCATACGAAGTGATTACTGCAAAAATAGTGCATCTACTTATGTACGTTTTATTATTCGTTCTTTTTGTATCTGGTTATCTGATTTCAACTTCCGACGGAAGAGGTATTGATGTTTTCACTTGGTTTACCGTACCAAGCCTCGGTGAACTCTTTGCTAATCAATCAGATATTGCTGGCAACATACATTATTACACCGCTTGTATTTTAGTTGGACTTGCATCTGTTCATGCACTTGCTGCTTTAAAACATCACATAATTGATAAAGACAATACGCTACGCAAAATGATAGGAGCTTCAAAATGAAAAAAACACTACTTGCTACTGGATTAGCACTTGTTATGGCGGCACCTTTTAGTGCAAGCGCAGCCGATTACATGATTGATACTAAGGGTGCACACGCATCGATAAATTTTAAAATTAGCCATCTAGGGTATAGCTTCATCAAAGGTCGCTTTAATGATTTTGGTGGTGAGTTTTCTTATGATGGTAATAACATCGAAGCATCGAAAGTGAACGTGACGGTTAACACCGCAAGTTTAGACTCAAACCATGCAGAGCGCGATAAGCATATCCGAAGTGCTGATTTTATTGATGCAAGTAAATTTGGTGAAGCGACCTTTAGTAGTTCAAAAGTTGTCGATAAAGGTAATGGTAAGCTTGATGTTATGGGGAATCTTACATTGCACGGGAAAACTCAGCCTATAACGATTAATGCAGAATTTATTGGTGCAGGCAGCGACCCATGGGGTGGAGAGCGTGCTGGATTTAATGGTACCACTCGTCTTGAATTAGCTGATTTTGGCATTGCGGTTATGGGAAGCTCAAGTTACGTTGATATGGAGTTACATGTAGAAGGTGTTAAAAAATAGCGTCTTCACATTCGAGTCCATTTGAGAGATAGATTGACGTGATGCCTTTCAACGTGAAAGTGCGCTAAATATAAATGCATTTTAAATAGAAATGCACTCTAAATAGAAAAGCCCTCGGTAGTGATGAACTGCCGAGGGCTTGATGGTTTGGAATGCTAATAGTGAATATTACATGAACTCAAAGCGACTTATTTCCTTGTATGTTCTTATGAACTCAATATGTCTGCGATTCAAAAACCATGTTTATTGTTAATGGATACGAAGTTGTACCTATTAAGCGGTTTCTAGTTCACGCTCAACAATGTTCAGTCTTTCACCGTATACTGGGCGTAATGCTTTCAATACATCCATTCTTGAAATCACACCAACCATCTGGCCATTCTCTAGAACAGGAAGTGCATGAGGTTTGCTAACTTGCATGCTCTTTGCGCGTTCTTCTAAAGAGAGTGACGTTAGTTGAGTCGCAATGCCCATGCCTGATGTTGGGAAAAGCTGGTCTTTATCAATGCAAAGGAATTCAGCAACATCAACCAAGCGATCAGATGAGTCCATCGCCACTACATCACGGTTCATTAAATCGACAACTTTTTGATCTTTAGCTGGAATGTAATCTTGGCACCAAAGGTCAACCATTACATCATGAACAGAGAAGAATCCGACTAGACGACCTTCAACGTCGCAAACTGGTGCGCCATTTAAGTTGTGATCAAGCAGTGTATCAATTGCGACAGATGTTGGCATTTCAGCACTTAGAGAAATTGAGTTGCTTGCCATGATGTCTTTTACAAGTAGGTTGTTGTTCATAGTAATATCCTTAACTGACGTAATTGTTGTTGGTTGAGTTATTGTTGCTAGGTTTGCAGCTTTTAGTTGTGGGCGACGGTAGATACTCCAGTTTGCGAGGCCGACAAGAACGGCTCCACCGACAATATTGCCAAGGGTTACAGGAATAAGATTCGCAGTGACAAATTGAGTAATGTTTAAATCAGCATATTGACTCGCACTAACACCAACTTGTGACCAAAATGATTCAGGAGCGAAGTTTTGAATAACAATACCAAGCGGTACCATGAACATATTCGCGACACAGTGCTCAAAGCCACTGCTGACAAACATCGCAACGGGTAGAATCGTCATGGCGGCTTTTGTCATTGCGTTTGCAGAGCTAAACGTTAACCAGATAGCTAAACAAACTAATAAGTTACATAAAATACCCAGAGCAAAAGCTTGCACTACGCTATGGTGAAGTTTGTGTTGTGCAATGTTTAAAGCGTTTAATCCCCATTGCCCATGATCCATTTGGTACAGACCTGCGGCGGTGACTAATAAAAGAAGAAACATTGCGCCGATGAAGTTACCGACATAAACCTTTCCCCATATCGATAGCATCTTGCCAAAACTGATCTGTTTATTTGCCCAAGAAATACTGGAAAGTACTGAACTGGTAAAAAGCTCACCACCACAGATAACAATCAAAATTAAGCCCATACTAAAAGCAAGCCCGCCAGCGAATCGGCTTAAGCCCCATCCTGCGTCTGCACTGCCCGTTGTAACCGTGATATAGAAAAGAAAAGCAAGTCCGATAAATGCACCTGCCATGACAGCCAGGCTCAAAGTCATACCACTGGTTTTCTTGGCTTTACTAAGCGCAAATTTTTCTGCTTCTGCCATCATTTCATAAGGCGAAAATAGCTGATGGTTTTCAGAACTAGCAGTAGACATATTGGCTCCTTGAACAGTTGAACATTGAATGCTCCTTAATAAGTGTTTCTGCATATTTGAAGAGATGAATCTAAAATCAGCGTAGCCATTGCTGCGCTTCCCACTTAGATTATGAGGAAGTGGTCAACAGGTAAAATTGATAATTCTGACAATTCGTATCAAATTTATTGATATAGATAAAAGTATGCGTAAAATGCAATTAGTTGCTCAGACATCGGTTTTATCGATAGGGTGTTTGAAGTAATAAAAACGCATATTTCCACTCGTTTAGATGTAAAAGGACCTAACTTTGCGCTATTCATTAAAGCAACTCGCGGTATTTGACGCAGTATCTGACTCTGGCAGTGTTAGCCAGGCCGCCGATAAGCTTGCATTAACTCAGTCTGCAACCAGTATGTCACTCGCTCAATTGGAGAAAATGCTTGGGAGACCTTTGTTTGAAAGGCAAGGGAAGCAAATGGCGCTTACACATTGGGGAATATGGTTAAGGCCCAAAGCGAAGCGTCTTCTTCAGGATGCACAACAAATCGAAATGGGTTTTTTCGAACAGCACTTATTGAGTGGCGAAATTAATCTAGGCGCAAGCCAAACACCTGCAGAGCACTTGGTGCCAGACCTTATCAGTATTATTGATAACGACTTTCCTGAGATGCGGATCACGCTAGGGGTCCAAAGTACCAAGGGTGTTATCGAAGATGTTCTGGATTATAAATATGACTTGGGAATCATTGAAGGGCGTTGTGATGACAATCGAATCCATCAAGAGATCTGGTGCCGAGATCACTTAATCGTAGTCGCCGCGGCACATCATCCATTTGCTAAACGTGAAACAGTAAGCTTAGCTCAGTTAGAGCAAGCAAAATGGGTATTGAGAGAACATGGATCGGGTACTCGCAATATTTTTGATAGCTCTATTCATCATCTAATTGGTGATCTTGATGTATGGCGAGAGTATGAGCATGTGCCAGTTCTGCGTAGCTTAGTTGCCAATGGTCAATACTTAACTTGTTTACCTTATCTTGATGTAGAACGCTTCATTGATAATGGTGAGCTTGTCGCATTAAATGTACCTGAATTGAAAATGGACAGAACACTCTCATTTATTTGGCGTGTAGACATGGCAGAGAACCCATTAGTGGAATGCATTAAACGTGAAGGATTGAGAATGATGAAAGGAAAACCATACATTCTATGAATACGGTTTGATTTTATTATGTCGTAATTCTGTTGTTTTATCGGTTGCGTCAAACTTTTAATGAAAAACATGTATGTCTCAACATGTCATTTGTGACTTTGATCACTCGTCTTGGGGTTGGCATCAGATATTATTTACTCTGATTTTACTGATGCCAAATCCAGACGGTTACAAGCTTTGTAACGCATGATTTGAATGAGGGCTATATGAGTACACTATTTGCTATATCGTTAACTACCGGAATTCTATCTGGCCTTTGGGGTTGGATTGCGATTTCACTAGGGCTTCTATCTTGGGCGGGTTTCCTTGGCTGTACGAGCTATTTCGCTTCCCCAACGGGTGGTGTAAAAGGTTTAATAGAAAGCTTATTAACGAATATGAGTGGTGTGTTTTGGGCGATGGTGATTATCCATGGTTCAACCTTTGCTGGTCTAGAAATCTTAGGTTATGTCGTTACAGCAATTGTTGCTTTCTTTATGTGCATTCAAGCGAAACAAGCTTGGCTGGCATATATTCCAGGGACATTCATTGGCTCATGTGCAACATTTGCAGCAGGTGGAGATTGGCAACTGGTGATCCCATCTTTAATCTTAGGTGGCGTATTTGGTTACCTAATGAAAGCATCTGGCCTTTGGCTTCATCAAAAATCAAGTCAATCGACTTCTCTTACCAAACAAACTGTTGAAACTCAGTCATGATTTCAATGGGTGTTTAACTAAGTAGATAGAGTTTGATAATCCCCCGATTAATTTGTATCTGTATATCAAATGATTTGATACATGGCACACCGTAGTGGTGTGCCATTTTTTATAGTTGGATAGCAGCAATTAATACTGGTTTTATTTTCGATATTCACAATATCAATTAGAGGTAACAAAGCTGTTTACGTATTACCGTTTGCCATGGTGATAACGCGTTTAAGTGTCCAACGTAGTAATAGTGGGATACATTCAACTCCTTTGTCTTCACAATGAGAAACGATTGCCAGAGCGAGATCCGGCTTGGCATGTTTTTTAAGCACCCGGGCCACTACCTTTTTGGCAGGTATCGGGTGATCGTGTGGGATTTTTATCATATCTTTGAAAAACAGCTCGAAGCCATTATTGTAAAGATAGTGTTCAATGTCTTTTTCCGGCAATTCGGTAAGCCTATGCCTCTCTTGATCGTTCCCTAATTGTGAATGTACCGTTGCGGCATATTTTTTACCTGCAGCATCACCGTCCGTCACCACATGCCAATCGATACCAAATGCTTTTGCCACTTTGATCAACGATTTTAAACCAGACTGTGCGAACTCAATGATTTGTACTCCTTCAGCCGCAAGGTTATAGCCACATTGATTCGCCAGTTCGTTAAATAACCAAACCTCTGTTTCACCTTCAACCAATAACCAGCACCGAGCAAACAGAGCGCCAGTACGATGGAAGCGAATGTGAAAGCCAATTCTACGCAGCTCATCCTTGCTAAGTTTATTGGTCATTAAACTGGTCGCGATGGTTTTATCGGACTGCCGGACTAAACGGCGAATTGATTGCAGAGGGACAGAACCGAGCAAGTCGCCACTGTTAGTCGTAAGAATTTTTTGCATTGGGAGTAGTTGCAATAATCCCCAAGCTCTAGAGAGATGGGTGGGGTGCAATCGACCTTCTGGATCTTCGATAATTAATAGTGGGCGGGCGCATCGGCGAAGTTCGTTAGGCCCTTTAGCTTGTAAATAGGCATTTAGTAAGCCCATAAACAACAAGCGAGTCTGCTTGTTTTTGGTCTCTTCAACGAATTGAGTGACATTCTGCTCATTGGTATTGCTTGTGAAAAACAGGCCGTCACGAGGTTTTCTTGGATTTTTCCGCGATTGATTTTTAAAAGAAAAGTAGTGATCAACCAGGGTTTCCATTGAGTTTAAGCTGCTGCGCATTTCTCCTTTATTGACATGCCCTGGGATCGCCATTAAACGACGACACGTGTTGTCGATACGTTTTTCGACGCGTCCGTTCTTGCCATTGGTGTGATTGAATGGACGCTCAAAATGACGTGAATCACGTAGACGAATCACAGGGTGCAGAGTCATTAACTCTTGAGCTAACTTCTCGGAGTGATGAAGCTTAAGCGGCTTACCTTCGATATCCAAAAACATATAGTGTGTCTCAATGGCGTATTGATCGAGAGTCGCACTAATACGATAGAAGATGCGGTAGTCACCATCTTCATCTTCAATCCAGATTGGTTTTAGTTTTCTATAGCGACCTGCTTTAAGTTCGCTTTTATCATTCGCCTTTAAACTTAACACGATCTGTAAATGTTGGGTTTGTGGGTGGGAGATCGAATAGTCAACATGAAAGTCTTGCATTTCAAATTGATAAAGTACGCCATTTGCTGGTAGTGCAACGGAAAGAGCATCGAGGAGAGAAGATTTACCCCACGTATTTTCCCCAATGAGGGTCGTGAGTTCATCGAATTTTAACGACAAGCGCTTAATACCACGGAATCCAGAAATTTCGATTCTGTCTAATTGCATAGAATCACTCCTTAAAAACGCGAGAACCTGCAGACGGTTTCAATATTTATTGATATTAAACCTAATCAATACCGGGAAAAGCCATAATCTATTCCCGGTAATTATATGAATGTAAACAGGTTTAGAATATAAATCGCACATGATTAGCATAATCGATAAATTCAGAGCATGTAGGCTTTTGTGTCACATTTCGTATTTGATTACATCAAACCAAGCCTTTGTTTCTCTACTTTTGAACCGAATGAGAACGCTTCTCTAAATAGACCACAAATATGGAAGATAAATTTCTTTGCATACCAGTTTCATAAAATTCACGATTCTGTCATGATTCAGCCCTTAGTATTGGGTGGAATAATTGAGAAAGAACAGATGATGATAAAAGAGAACAAACCAGTAAAAATAACGCTGGCGCATATCAATGACACCCATTCTTATTTTGAACCTACGTCATTACAGTTAACCCTTCCTATTGCTGGTAGTGTATTAGAGCCGTATGTGAGTGCTGGTGGTTTTGCTCGAATCTCCACAAGAGCTCAGCAACTCAAAAGTGAAGCTCATAGGCAGAAAAAAGGTTTCCTCTTTTTGCATGCAGGTGATTGTTTTCAAGGAACGTTGTATTTCTCCCTATTTAAAGGGGAAGCAAACGCTGATTTATTGAATGGACTTCAGATTGATGCCATGACGTTAGGTAATCATGAATTGGATATGGGCAATGAACCTGTTGCTCAATTCGCCCAGTGTATTAATTTTCCCTTGCTTGCAGGGAACTGGGATCTATCCAATGAAAACCAAGATAAAGCCTTTACATTAGCCCAAAATCAACGAGTTTGTTCGTATATTCCTGCTACGCAATCTGCCCAATACATCACTAAAACCTTTGATGATGAAGTCGTCGCTATTTTTGGATTGTCTTTAGATAAAATGGCCGACATTGCGAATCCGGATTCTGATACCCCCTTTGCTAATGCGATTCTAACCGCGCGAAATACCGTAGAGCAGATCCACTCTCAAGGTATCAATAAAATTATTTTACTGAGCCATTTAGGTTATGAGGCCGATCTTGAACTTGCTTCTCAGGTTCAAGGCATTAGCATTATTGTTGGTGGACATAGCCATAGATTGCAAGGAGACTTCTCTGGGATCGGTCTCGCAAAAGATGATGAATATGGCGTTAAAGTTGATAATACTTACATCGTTCAGGCAGGCTTTCATGCGCTAAGTTTAGGGCATTGTGAGATTGATTTTGATGCGAATGGTCATGTGACTCGTTTTGTCGGCCAGAATGATATTTTATTAGGAAGGCGGCTATTTCTAGATCCAAGTCTCAATGAAATGGGAACTGATGAAGCTCATGTTGCTGCTTGTGACTATTTAGGGAATCACCCTAATGTTGTGGTATGTAAAAAAGACGAGCAGTTACAGAGTATTCTGCGTGATAAGTACATCCCAAAAGTACGACAACTTCAGCAGCAGATCATCAGCTACACCCCAAGGAAATTGCGACATGTACGAATTCCCGATGAGCAGGGGGCAAGTGAGCTGGCCCCGTTAGTTGCTGAATCTTTTGTTCATGCCATGAATAAGAGGGGAATGAATGCTGAATTTGCGATACATAATGCAGGGGGGGTTAGAAACTCTCTTAATGCAGGTGATGTATCGATTGCCGACATTGCCGGAAAATTGCTGCCTTTTGCCGTACCAATTGGTGTTTATGATGTATCCGGGAAGACCATTGAACTGATGTTAGAAGGGGCGATTAATAATGCCACGAACAACGGAGTAGAAGGAACCGGGTCAGGCAGTTACCCTTATACTCACAACCTTGCATTTAATTACTGTGCGGATAAGAGGGTAGGTCAGCGTATTGAAAGCCTGAAAATATACAGCGCTAAATATGGCTGGCAACCCGTTGATTCCAAGAAGTTATATCGAGGAACGTCTTCCGCTTATACCATGAAAGGGAAAGAAGGTTATGAGGCGGTTCTGGACATGAAAGAAGAAGGTATGATTACCAACCTATCAATGGCAGACTGTTTTCAACAAATGCTGACGGATTACCCAGATAAACTCAATGAAAAAGGGGTCTCTTGCCAGAAGTAGTTCAAATCAATTGCAATCGGCAGGGGTGAATCACCTCAATAGGTGATATTCACGACATTTCTTATGGCACAAACCTTGCTTTATCCATATCAGTTTTATTTGCGTTTTGTATGTGTGGATCGCAGAAGAGGCAAGGGGACAATATGTGGTATAAAGATTGGTTAGATACTGCCGTCATTATCGGATGGGTATCGATTTGGTCAGCATTAGTTTACTTCATTCCGTTAGCCGGAGTCTAAGTTAGATTAATCGCATAATAAGGGGGCATTGAGCTCTAGTGCCGAGCAGTTTAGATATTAATCGGTAGAGAAATTGAACGCTCCCATCAATGTGTAAAAATCCGATAGACTCTGTTTATCGGATTTTTTCTGCTCATTTACCAAGCCCTCATCATTTACCCAATATAAACTCAATCAAGTAGTGACTCTGAATGACTTGTCGTAAATAAACGGATTGAAGCGTTTACCAACTCACAAATATTGCCGCCCCAAGAAAGTGAAAGCTAACCTCGAAACCTTGTGTATGGTTACAAGTAAGAATAGCTCTCTACAATGATAAAACTATTGAGAATATTGGCTTGGTTTTATGTTTCTGGATTTTATATTGCAGGGTGATTATCGACTCATAAGTTAGCTTAATAATAAGCATTGAAATAATAAAGTGAGTTACCGCACGTTATGTGTCAAGGTGTGTTTGTTTTGTACTCACGACTGGTACGATAAGCAAAATGTTAGGTGCTAATCTGAAGGTCTTTGGTGTATTGGTATGGGAAAATTTGCGCAGCTTAGAAAAAATATCTGGATGATTTTTTCAATCATCTTTATATCATCCTTAATGCTGCTTTTTTATACGTCATACACTAGTTGGGAATCCAGTCAGCAGACAGTACTTAATAAACAAAAGAATCATGTTGATTTGTTCGGCAACTCTGTTCGAGCGTTTCTTGAATCCCAAGAGTCGTTGCTCGATGTCTTAGGTGTTCAGCTTATTGCACGACATAAAATTCCAGAACAGCCATTACATGATGCTGCACTTGATCATACGATGAATACCAACCCAGCTTTTATTGGGTTAGGGCTTATTGCCTATGATGGGACACCACTTGTCGCAAGCTCAAATTTTGATCTTGATAAAGTCCCAAACCTAATGCTCAATGAAGGGAGTCGAAAAACATTCGTTCAAGCCCGTGATAGTAAAAAAATAACGACGGGGCAAAATTATGAGATAAATGGTCTGGACTCAATAACGTTAGCGATGCCGATTCGTAAAGCGATTTATATCCCGAAAGATGCATCCCAAGCCATTGCTGTGATGACTGCGGGTATTCGACTCGATAATACACCAATATTTAATGGTCATGATGATTTAGCGCCCTATCATAAGATTGAAATTGTTCGAAGTGATCGATTTCTACAATTTAGTTCCCAAAGTGAAGTTGTCGATTATAGTAAGCCTGTAAGTGACTCTTATTTCCGAAGTCTGAACGAGAATGTTAACAGTGATGACTGCTTTTCCGTTTTTGAATACGAGGCTGAGGGGACTGGTAGTAAGTTACAAATCGTTGCTCACTATGATCCTTTTCTTGAAGTATGGTTTGTATCTAAAGTCGATAAAAAATATTTGTTGCAAAGCTACTTTGACCACTTAGCGCTCAATGCAGGTGTTTTCCTCCTTTATAATTTCTTTATCTTTTTTCTTATTCGTACTATCGCCAGTTCCGAAAAGCGAAAAGAGAAAGAGCTGCTGCGTCTGGCTAATCATGATGCCTTGACGGGGTTGCCAAATCGAATGGAGTTGTTTGGTCAAATTCGTCAAACTTTAAATAGCCTAGAATACGAATATAACCATCATGCACTGCTGTTTTTGGATATTGATGATTTCAAGAGCATTAACGATGCTCATGGGCATGAATATGGTGATCTCCTGCTCATTGAAACGGCATCTAGAATTAATCAGAGTATTAGGCCGTGTGATGTGCTGACTCGTTTTGGTGGGGATGAATTTGTCATTTTACTGTCTGGGTTAGGGGTTGATACAGAGAAATCTAATCTTACGGTTGAAAATACCGTTGATCATCTGCTTGAAATATTGTCGAAACCATATGCGCTTAAAGAGTACATCTACAACAGTAGTGTCAGTGTTGGCATTGTCCTATTTGATGATGACTCGAGTTCAGAGTCTGAACTCATCAAACATGCTGATATTGCGATGTATAGGGCTAAAAACTCAGGAAAAAATACTTACTCTGTTTTCGATCCTCAAATGCAAATTGATGTGGCGTCTGAATTTTTGCTGGAAGCTCAATTAAGAAAGGCGGTACGCGACAACCAGCTTGAATTATTCTACCAGCCCCAAGTTGACCACGATGACAACATCATCGGAGCAGAAGGGTTGTTACGTTGGATTCATCCAGAAAATGGAATGGTAGGGCCAAATGAATTTATCCCGCTTGCTGAAAAGACCGGGCTTATTATTCCTATTGGGAAAATGGTTTTAAAAATGGCCTGTGAAGAGTTAAGTCGTTGGCAAAAAGAGGCCTCAAAAGATCATTTAACTCTGTCTGTTAATGTGAGTTACAAACAGTTCAAAGAGCTTGATTTTGTTGCTCACATTCAACAATTAATCAGCGATTACCATATTCAAAGTGGGCGCTTAAAGCTTGAATTAACGGAAAGCATGCTGGCGGATGATATTGAAAGTACCATTGTGCATATGAATGAGTTACGAGAGAGTGGTGTGAAGTTCTCTTTGGATGACTTCGGGACGGGGTATTCCTCGCTTAAATACCTTAAAAAATTGCCGCTCAGTCAGCTAAAAATCGATAAATCATTTATCAATGAGCTAGTGTCAGATGCTAATGATCAGTGTATTGTAAAGACAATCATTTCGATGTCCAAAGAACTTGGGTTTAATATTATAGCTGAAGGTGTAGAGACATCAGAACAGAAGCGATACTTAGAGCAAGCGGGTTGTGCTTTTTACCAAGGGTATTTGTTCAGTAAGCCGCTGCCAAAATCACAGTTTAATGTGTATTTTAGGCAGCCTGAAGGTGTGCTAGAAGAAATGATATAGCACTTTCTCACATGGTACATATTTGGTAATAATCAGCATCATGGTTATTTTGGCTTAAGCTAGCCCTTTTAGGTAGGTGATGCTATAAATTACCGCCATTAGCCCGCTTCATTCGCATCTTGCTGTTTCATTACTTTGTGTCCATCTTCGGTGACACCTTTCTTCCAATAACTACTGATGTAAATGTTCTCTTTTGCTACTTTCTTTTCATTGCGGAAGTAATCACGTAGCTCTCGCATAGTATCAAACTCACAAGCAACCCAAACAGAGGCTGTTCCACTTAACCATGGCAGTGATTTGATCTTGGGCGTGAGAGTGTCATTATCAACTAGCCAGATAACCTCTATGCCGGTTGGCGCATCAAGTGTTTGTATATCTGCGTGTTCAATGACCTTTATGACGGCATACCCTTTAGCGTCATCAGGAAGAGTACGAAGTTTCGTTGATAAAGCAGGCAATGCTGTCATGTCGGCAACCGTGAAGAACCAGTCTGCATTTATGTTTAAACTGCTAATACTTCCCGGTCCTGCAATATTGATGATATCGCCAGTTTTTGCATGCATTGCCCATCGAGCAGCGAAACCACAGCGACAATCATCAGTGGTATGGCGTACAAAATCGACATCAATAGTACGTTGCAGCGGAGAAAAGTGCTTAATGGTGTAAGTACGCATCACAGGTCGTTCATTTTCATCAACCTTTGTTAAATCGGTGCTTCCAGTTTGAGTAAATAGGAGTTTGATATAACTTCCCTCGCAGTTATTCGGGAAATGCGCAAGTGCTTCACCTTGTAGCGTAATTCTTTGCATGTTCGGTGATATTGGGACTGATTTAAGTACAGTGAGCAAACTTGGTGTTGGTTTTTTCATAGGATCCTTTTGGATATTAATTATCATTTAGATCTAGCTTATCATTGCATCTTGCTAAATAGTATCGTCTTTATATTAATTTACACTTTCAATACTGTAGGAACTCTCGTCGTACGTGCGAGGGTTTGCAATATTTACTTGTAGTGGGTCGACTGCATTTTGAACATCGATCAGTGTCACCTAATGTTTCGCCTTTTCGTATCCACTCAATTAAGGGCACTAAAACCAGCAGAATCATTATTAAAGGTTTTGTGCTGCTATTTTAGGTTGAACTTGAGTATTTACTTTAATTTTACCAGCCTTTGTGTAGTGTTTTTGTGGGTTAATTGTTGTTAAAATGTGCTACTCATTGTTGTTAGTCGCAAAGAAATACTTGAATTGCAGGCAACTTCATATTGTTGGTTAAAAGTTGTAATTATATTTGACTATGATGTCGGCAGGTGTTTATTATTTACCCTTTAAATAAAGGGTGTTGCCTTTTAAAATTTTAAATCTTCTGATCTAGATAAATGATGAGTATAAAATGAAGAAAATAGTTGTAGCACTTGCGCTTCTTGCCGTGTCGATGAATGCCAATGCAGGTAAACCTGAGAAAGCTGGTAAAACGTTTGCGCAAATCACGGCGTGCCACTTGGCTGGTAAAATTAACAAATCAGAGAAAGCTGAAGCTGATTTTGCTGTTATTGGTAAATATAAAGTAGCAACTCGTGGTGAGTGGTGGAAAAAACAGATGAAGAAAGCTCAGATGAAGGAGTTTAAGCGTCTTGATGACACCAACAAACTAGAGCTAGGCATTATGTGTGGCATCATTGAAGATAAGTATCTTTAATATTTAACGTTTTATTTAAGGGAGATTTTATATCTCCCTTTTGATGTTTTGTATCTCGGCTTTTGGTTTTTATCGCTTACAAGCAACAACTATTGCCAATTTCACCTTTTATAGACTTGTGTAAGTGTAAATTGCATAGCCACCAATACTGATTTGAGGCTTATATGAAAAAGAATAACGGATTGATTTTTAGTACGCCATTACTCATGATAGCGATATCCTTAGGTGGTTGTGGTGATGTTGAAGAAGTGGTTAAGGTTGAAGAGTCCACCGTGAGGCCAGTCAAAACGTTCACTATTCAACGCACTACAGAGTCCAAAAAGTGGGAATTCCCTTCTACTATTAAAGCAAATAAATCGACAAACCTATCATTCAAAAATGGCGGTACACTGACAGTCTTAAATGCAAAAAAAGGACAAATTGTTGCTGAAGGTAATCTATTAGCCAAAATTGATGACCGAGATTTTAAAATACAACTCGCTTCATCTGAGGCTACTTATAATCAGGCCCTTAAAGCTTTCGAAAGAGCCAAAACACTTATCAATAAGAAAGTAATCTCTAAGAGTCAGTTTGATGAACTGGAATCGGTGATGATTTCAGCAAAAGCAAAATTGAATAGTGATCAAAAAGCGTTAGACGATACCAATATATTCGCTCCTTTTTCAGGTGTTATCTCTGATGTGTTTTTCGAACAATTTGACAGCGTGAGTGGTTCATCGAAAGTAATTACTTTAATAGATACGACTCGATTAAAAGTAAGCTTTGATCTACCAGCCGATACGCTGAGAACGCTAGATAAAAAGCCAGATACGAAGGCTTTCGTTGTTCTTCAGAGTCAAACCGACAAAAAAATTGATGCCAAGTTTGAAGAGATTTCTCTCGAAACGAATCAAAACTCCCAGTCTTACGAAACCACGATGTCATTTGTGCCACCCCAAGAATTTGTAGTGTTACCTGGTATGCCTGCAACAGTATTAATGGAATCAATGGGGGATGCTGATTCAAACATTTTTCAAATACCGGCAAGCGCTATCTTATCTTCTGGCGATGAAAGATACGTTTGGACAGTAAACAATGAATCGAATAGAGCCAACAAAGTTGTCGTAAATGTCAAAGATGGAATTGGCGAGTTCCTTGGCGTTTCAAGCGGCTTACAGCTAGGTGACCGAGTTATCATCAGTGGTGCATCATATGTGTCTGAAGGCATGGAAGTATCAGAATGGGAGGCCAAATGAATATAGCTGAGTTTTCCATTCGAAATAAAGTACTCTGCGCCATTGTTATTATTTTAGCTTTGATAAGTGGCTATAGTTCTTACGAGAGTATGGCAAGGCTTGAAGATCCTGAGTTTACTATCCGAAAAGCACAAGTCATCACATATTATCCTGGGGCAACGCCTTTAGAAGTGGCTCAAGAATTAAGTGAGCCGATTGAAAGTGCCATTCAGCAGATGACGGAAGTTAAATCAGTTAAATCTGTATCGTCAGCTGGAAAGTCAGAAATATTAGTTGAAATTAAATATAAATTTTCCAAAAACAAATCGGAGCTTCAAGCGGTTTGGGGGAAATTGCGAAATAAGGTTTCCGATGTTTCTGGAACGCTGCCTACGGGATCATCTGCCCCAATTGTAGCGGATGATTTTGGTGATCTCTTCGGGATGTATTTTTTCATATATGGTGATGAATACACTTTACCTGAATTAAGGACTTACGCTAAAACACTGCGTAATGATTTGATGTCAATCAACGGTGTTGCAAGGGTTGACATTAGCGGGGAAGCAAATGAAGCCATATATGTTAAGTTTTCAAGGGAGCGGATGCTTAACCTTGGTGTATCCATCCAATCAATATATCAGAGCTTAGAAACGCAAAACTTAGTAGTGAATGCTGGGGAAATTGATGTTGCACAGCGAAGAATCGCAATCTCACCATCTGGTTCGATTAATTCTGTAGACTCGATATCCGATATTTTAGTTAAGACTTCGGATCTAGGCAACTTGGTCTATCTCGGTGATGTCGCTGAAGTCTCGCGAGAGCTTGTAAAACCGGAAGAAAGGCTTTATTACTTCAACGGACATCGTGCTTTAGCTTTAGGCCTATCAGCAACGAGCGGTGAAAATATTGTTGAAGTTGGTAAAGCAGTTAACAAAAAAATATCAGATACACTTAACGTTAGGCCTCTTGGTATTGATGTCAGTAATTATTACCACCAAGGTGAATCGGTAGAAGCGTCAATAAATAATTTTGCACTCAATGTTGTGATGGCATTGGCAATTGTTATTGTAACTTTGTTCATTTTTATGGGAATAAGATCAGCGCTTATTATCGGTTCGATCTTATTGCTGACGATTGCGGCAACGCTAGCGGTAATGAACCTTGCTGGCATTCCAATGCATAGGATTTCTCTTGGGGCTCTAATTATTGCTCTCGGTATGATGGTTGATAACGCGATCGTTGTTGCTGAAGGAATGCTGATAGGAATCAAAAAAGGCTTAAACCGTTTAGAGGTTGCAAAATCTATTGTTGCGCAAACTCAATGGCCGCTACTTGCTGGTACTTTAGTTGGCTGCGTTGCTTTTGCACCTATAGGCTTTGCGCCAGGTGACATTGCCGAATTTACGGGTCACTTATTCTGGGTGATTTTAATTTCACTCCTGTTCAGCTGGTTGTTTGCAATCACAATAACACCGCTGCTTTGTTACTCGATCTTCAAGACTGATGACAGTTTCGCTATTCAAAAAGAAGGGCGACTGACGCTTAGTTATAAAAAGCTCATGCGCACGATGCTTAATCATCGCTGGAAAGTCTCGGCTGTTGTTGTCGCGATGTTTATGTCGGCTTTATACGGTTTTGGCTTCGTGAAAGATGGCTTCTTTGCTGCTTCAACGACACCACAATTTGTTGTTGATTTTTGGCTGCCAGAAAGTACATCAATCAACCAAACTGATAAAGAAATCAAGAAAGTTGCTAAATATGTAGAATCACTACCAGGCGTTAATACTATTCAGACCTCCGTAGGTGCGGGTGGATTGCGTTATATGCTGGTTTATTCTCCACAATCACCAAATTCCTCTTATGCACAATTGTTGGTTAAAGTGGATGATTACCAAACTATTCGAGATAAAATCACGAAAGTTCAGCGACATATTGATACTGAATTTCCAGATGCTCAAGCTAAAGTATGGCAATTCCAGCTAGGTCCAGGTGGTGGTTCAAAAATCCAAGCTGAGTTTTTTGGACCTGATCCCAAGGTTCTTCGTCGTCTTGCAAATGAAGCAAAAGCTATCATGCACCGCGATAGTGATGCGATTTCGATAAAGGATGATTGGCGTGATCAAGTGAGTGTACTTGAGCCTATTTTGTCTAAAGTTAAAGCAAAACGTGCTGGTGTCACGATTCAAGATGTAGCTCTTGCTATAAAAACAGCATATTCAGGGCGACAAATTGGTTCCTACCGCGATGGTGAAGATATTATTCCTATTATATCAACGTCACCAGATTCCGAATTTGAGAACCCAGATGATATTTATAATATCCAGGTTATTAGTTCAACGACAGGGAACATTGTACCTCTGAGACAAGTTGTTGATGGGTTCAAAACAATTTGGCGTGATGGACGGATGAAACGTGATAATCGTATATGGCGAATTAAAGCGGAAGCGGATCCAAAACCAGGTGTATTGGCATCAGTTCTACTCAATCGATTATCGGATAAAATCGAGGCGATTGAATTGCCGACTGGTTACACTCTTGAATGGGGTGGGGAGTATAGAGACTCAAAAGAATCAAATGAAAACATAGGCTCAACCTTACCTTATGGGTTTGCGGCGATGGTGATTATCGTTTTCGTATTATTTGGTTCGGTTCGTCAACCACTTGTGATATGGATGGTGGTTCCACTTGCTATCATTGGAGTCGTTATTGGTTTACTTTCTGCGGGGATGCCTCTCGAATTTATGGGTATCCTTGGGTTGCTTTCACTTTCAGGTTTGTTGATTAAGAATGCTATTGTACTGGTTGATCAAATAGATCTTGAAATAAATGATGGAAAACCTCGATTTACCGCGATTGTAGACGCGGCAACAAGTCGTGTACGACCTGTAACGATGGGGGCACTAACAACCGTGCTTGGTCTTGTTCCACTTTATTTTGATGCATTCTTTAAGTCGATGTCTGTTGTCTTAGGTTTTGGTTTGACCTTTGCCACGATCTTGACTCTCATTATTGTTCCTGTACTTTATGCCATTATGTTTAGAGTCAAAGCAACAGAAGTGTAATTAAAAGCTAGCATAGTACTGTTTATTTAAACTCTGACGCTATAAGCCTTCTGTTTTCAGAAGGCTTATTTTGTATGGTGGGTGCGGTAGCATTATTTTGTAATGATGATCTTGGGTGCGACGACAATGGGTTGCATTAAGCGTAAAGCAATCGGAGTCAATGCCTTTGTTACTTTCGCAACGTTGTACAGTGTAGGTGCGAGATTGATATGTTTCGTAGGGGGTGCAACTAATAACCTTGAACTGTAACGGGTACTCGTGCAGCCCATCGTTGACGTAATCAAAATAAGTGTTAGAGATAGATATATGGGTAATTTCATTGTTTGTCCCTTTTTAACATGCAATTACTTATATGAGACTTAATTCTTAATGCTCATCTTGCTTGTTAATATCTTGGCATTTATTACGATGATAGATAAAGCTTAACAATTGAAGTTTATAATGCATCCACTTGAAGTAACATATGACGTTACTTGTTGGTGTTAGAACTGACAGTATCAAACATATCGAAATGCCAACGTCTTAATGCTATGACGATAGAGGTACCGTTTCGATCATTAATATCTAGATTCGAGTCTTCATCACACGCTTCGTGGAAGTCATCGACGAGTTTTTGAACCTGTCCCTGAAATTTTTGGTTCGTATGTGGAGACATTAGTCCTGTCGCCATTACTAGTTTTTCATCCTGGCGACTAAAGTAGCTATTAAAAAATTCAGGTAAGACTTCCTTCAGAAAGAAGGACTGAATGGGCCCTCCACCAATCCAGTCAAACTTAGGAGAAAGCAATAGGCGTATACGGTTGTCGGGCATCAACTCAATGATACGCATTCGATCTAATTCGGCGAGTTTTTGAATCAGTACATTTTTATTGATGTTATAGCGACTAATGATTTCCTCATATTTAAATCCGTTTAGTACGCTAACTGACACTAAGAGTAAAACTTTATCCGACACGATCATCTGCTCTTGCTCAAATGATAATGTTTGAAGACCTTGGTCGGTTCGGGAGGCTAAACGGAAAAGCTCCGTTAGATCAATTCGGATGAGTTGGCAGATTTTTTCCAGTCGAGTCAAACTTATATTGCTTCCATCAGCGAGTAGACGTTTGACTGAGCCTTCACTCAATTCAAGTTGGGTTGCGATATCTCGATATTGAATTTCGTGCAGTTTTAGTTGCTTCTTTAATTCTTTGATGACAATTTTTGTTCCTGACATACAAGTTCTCAGTGTTTCTTGTCTAAGGGATCTACCAAATAATCTAACAGTTTACTCATCCTAAGTAATAGATCTTAAAGCAGTTATTTTCATTGAAAATACCAAAAGCGCCAAATGGAATGCATTTAGCGCTTTGTTTATCATCCTTCGTCATGCCAATATTCAGTTATTAACTAAAATTGGCCAGTTGAGATGTTAGCTATTGTCTAATTGAGGTTCTAGCGTTTGTTTCTGTTCTTGCTCTTCTTTTTCAAGAGCTTCACCACGTTCAATTAGATTCTGAATGACACGCGATAGACCGAAAGTCAGCACTGCCATGAACGCTGCAATTTGCGCTAGCATGTAGAAGTATCCTGTGTAAACAGATTCAACCACTTCGTGTGTGAAAACAATATCTTTAGGAAGTGCTATCTTGGTTGCAATAACCGCCGCTAAAATACCACTTAGTGAGATAGCGACAGCGCGTAACCCAATTGAGAAGGCTGCTAAATATCGAGGAACCATCTCAAAGATGAAGCCAGCACCAAGGGCACCAACAATTAACTCTGCAGCAGATTGAAAGAAGTGCACAGAGAGGATCCAGTTTGCGGATATTTTCCCGTCTGGCCCCATTGAATCTGCTGATAGTCCTAACAATGAAAATGCGATCGCACTTAGCACGAATGCACCAGCGATTTTAGTTGGGATTGTAGGAGAATAGCCTTTACGATCTAACCATGCATAAAGTTGAATCATTGGACCACCAAGAACAAAGCACCATAAAGGGTTGAATGCCATGTTGGATTCAGGGTGAATTGGAATAAAGCCGAGTAATGTATCCCCCATCAAGTTGATCGCGTACATATTCATTGAGGTGAACATTTGACCATAGAAGAAGTAGAACACGATCAAGATACAAACGGTAATCAATACAGCAACCATTTTGAATTGGTAGGCTTTCGTCGCCCGTGTTATCTCATAGATAAAGTAACCAATAGCACCGAAACCGAGTGTGTATAAAATGTATTTACCAGTATCTAGATTGGAGAAGATCCAGAAAACTAAGCCCAGTACCGCAATCGAACCACCGACGAACATCGCCCAAGTCATCAACGGAAGAGGTGTTTTATCTATTGGGTTACCGACGCTGCTGAGTTCTTTACGGAATTTAAAGAACATCAATAGGTTGCCGACCATCAATAGGGCAGAAATAAAGAAAACGCCTTGGTAGGCTAGGTAAGCTATTAAGAAAGGAAAGAGGTATTTTGCAGAGAAAGAACCGAGATTGTTGATTGAATAGTTTACCGTAAGACCCTGTTGGAATGCATCGCGATTGGTTTCTGAATATGAGTTGCCAAACAATACTGTAGGACAGGTAGCCGATAGGCCACGAGCATAGCCAATGAGAGCAATAGCTAGGATGCTTAGAGGAATATTAAGGCTGCTTGCGCCAATGCCTAGTAATAAAAACCCTGCTAAATAAGCCGTATATCCAATATAGACTGCGCGGAATGCCCCTATAAATTTGTCAGCGACAAACCCACCGACGGCTGAAAAGACAGGTCCTACCGCGCCAAACGCTCCCATCATCATTATGGTATCAGCTTCACTGTAGTTTAAGTCATTTAGGAAAAACTTAGTTAAGAGAACAAATGTTCCATAGAAAGCGGCTCCCCATAAGAACTGCCGCAGAATTAGAATTTTGGATATGGTAGGAAACCTAGAATTATGGTCTTGCATGTTTTGCTCCAGACATTTGGATATAATTATTTGTGCCTATCAATTGGCACTGTTCGCCTTCATTTTTAATAGTGCTTTATGCTAAATTTGTAAATAAATTTAGATTCTTCTTTAACAAAAATATCACGATTGCAGTTTAACTAGCTATTAAGTATGAATTTCATAGTGTTTATAGCACGCATGAATATATGAAAATGGTACGAGTGCATCAAATTTTAATGTGTTTAGTTGCGCATTTGCTTTTGTGAGGTGAAGCATGCATTTTAGGAGGTTATCAAGTTTAAAATTGATGCTTGATTAGTAAAATTTAAGGTAGGGTTTAGTTGAAATATGTTATCTAGATATGGTGTTAAGAATAATCGCGAGGCTTAATAGTGGATAGCGCATAAAAGCGAATTAAAAAATCTGAAGTTTGTAGTTGAATGTAGAGAGTATCAAAATTGAAGATAGACAGGGGGCGATTTAAAGAGTGTAGTAAGCAATAAATATTGTTGATCATTCTCAATTAGAAAGGAATTTTTGGGTATAAAAGAGATGTTGGTAGGCCGCCTAAGATAGACAGCCTAAATTTGAATTACTTGAGGGATAAGATATTGATTTCAACGCGGCGGTTGCAAGCTTTACCCTGTGATGTTGAGTTCGTACAAATAGGGAAGCGCTCACCAAGACCTTTACTAGCAACTCGACCTGACGCAACATTTTGACGGACTAGGTAGTTCGCAACAGATTGAGCACGTTGCTCAGAAAGTTTTTGGTTAGTTGCATCGCTGCCGGAGCTATCAGTATGGCCAATAATGTCTAGGCGTGTATCAGGGTATTCCACTAAGATTAGAGCAATGCCATTGAGTGTCGAGTAAATGCTTGAAGATAAAGAGTAAGATCCCGAACTAAAGCCAATACCATTTTCCATTACAAGTTGAAGCTCGTTTTCACCAATACGTCTCACTTGCACACCAGAATTCGCTAATTTAAGACGTAAAGCTTCTTCTTGTTGATCCATGTAGTAGCCAGTACCAGCCCCGATTAGTCCACCAGCCGCAGCACCACGTAATGCGTATTTTTTACGTTCCTTTGCATCGTCTCCTGTCGCTAAACCAACCGCAACGCCAGCTAGAACACCTGCAATCGCACCTTTGGTCGCAGAGTTTGTTTCCATTTCGCCTGTAGTGGCATTTTGCCTTTGAGTTGCTTGGCAACCTGTCATTAATGCTGCCAGAGTGATAATAGAGATGATTTTTTTCATGGGATTTATTTCTTTGATTGAGAGATAGTATAAATATAAGCGATTAAGGCAGATATATGAATTATTCAGTAGCGATAAGGCCGAAATTAACCGTAAATTGACGAAGTGTTGTGGCGCAAGGGTTAAGTGCTAACAATAAACATCTAAATCAAAACTCAATGGGCTACTTACTGATGAAGAAACAGGTATTAGGTGAATTGTCTAGTGCCATACTTGGAGAGTTTGGTTGTGGTAGAAGGTCGTGTTGGAAAGAAAGTAGCTGATGAACGCAAAAAGAGAATGTATTGCTACATTCTCTTTCTATTTATTCGAGCTTTAATGGCACTTCAACTGAGATATCTGACAATTACCTGTTGTTGAATCAATTCTAAATGAAAGGGCATGGGAGTGATAGTCAATGCCATCGTTCCAGATCATTTCACCAAAAATTTTACATAACGTTAAATCACTGACAAATCCATGTTTCTCTATATGCTCTATAACTGAAATTAATTTAGTTCTTATTTCAACTGGACAATCGTTGTCCATTCGGTGATTCAAAGCCATAATTTTATGCATATTTACTAGCCACTTTATGTTTTTTTATGAAGCAATATGAACAGTTATATTAAACAAAAAATGGGCGATTGTAAATGTTTTTGTGAGGTGGCTCTCGTTTTCGTCTGAGTTTATGTTGATAAAACCATCAAGTGTGATGAATTTATATTCAATACATATTAAGACGCTTCTTGTATGCCTTACAGGACGGGGCTCTCAGCTAGGTAGGTAAATTAAAACTCATAAATTGTGTTAATCCGGTATGTTGAGGTGTCCAGAATTTAGAGGTATTGGATGAACATTATTTTTTGGAATTAAATTCAAGATCTGACATAAAGTGCGCATCTTGTAACACCTTAGCCTCATAGATGTAACGTTGCTCAAGAGTTTCAATTTTTAGCATTAAAGCGATAATGTCAGATTTTAACTCCTGTGCTGACTTAACGTACTTAAGGCTAGCAGTGTGATTTGCGATTAAATTATCTTCTATGCAATGAGAACTCAAACGTTGCCATGTTAAAGTCATGCCGTTAATTGAATCAATCTTCTCGCTTAAAAGTGTTGAAGCTTGAGACAGTTGAGTCGCTAAGTTAAGTGCGCTTTGAATTTGATCTTCCAGTATTTTGTGAAGATGAACTTTTGCTGGGTGCCAAAATATCGTGAGCTCTTGAAGGGTAAACTCTTTGGACATGAAGACTTGGGATTTGTGTCTAAAGAGAAGTTCATTGAATTGGACTGCACTTAAGTTATACCACTCTTCCAGCGCTTCATGTTGCTTTTGAGCTTTATCCCAAGTCACAACGGTGCAGTGTTGTGCATTCGAGTAAAAACTGAACGAAAATAGCGCAAGATACAGGCCGAATCTGATGCATTTCTTCATAAAAACCAATGTGCTGAGAAGTTATATATAGTATAGGTTTATAAATGATGGAGTGCCTAAGAGATAAATTAGATCTATATATCAGCTGCCTTTAAAAGCTCTCACAGGTTATGTCAACTTGTTGTACACTCAAAACTATATATATTGGGCAACTGCTTTAGAGATATATCCATATGAAAAAAGTAATAATTATGATCGTCATTTTAGCCATCCTCGGCGGGGCCGGTGCTGGGTATTATTTCTTTTTCATGCAAGAGGACGACTCTGATGCCGCAAATCAATCTCAAGAAACCGCACCAATACAGCAGACACCCTCAGAAGGCTTGGTCATTGATTTAACCCCCAAACCTGAAAATACTGAATTTTATGTGGCATCGGCCAAACTCAATATTATGGATCGTCCATCTAATGACGGTATTATTATTGGAGCCTTGTACAAAACGGATTTCGTTGAGGTGCTTGAGAAAAAAGACGGCTGGGCGCGAATCTCAGAAAACTTCGTTTATGGGGATGGAGAGTTGGAGCAAGCTGACTGGATCGATATGTCATTTTTAGCCATTGAAAAACCAACTATTTCTAAAAAAGAACGTATTGAAACTATAGATGCGTATATTGCTGAGTCAGATGACTTAATGGACTACCGAGCTGAATTTCGAGCTGCGACAGAGAAGCTTCTGAACGAAGGCCAATGTGAACCGAAAGACTTTGAACAGCTTAAGGGTTGGATCCGCTCCATCAATTATAAAGATGAACCTGTGTATTTCGTCTATTGTGATGGTCTGGAGCTAGAGAACAAAATTTATTTAGACGTATCAACGACAAAATTGTTTTATAAGCAATTGTAATATAATGATATTTGTCAGATGCCTATTGGCTCTGGTGGCTTTTAGATCTTTTTAGTTGTTCATTCCTATAACTGGGCCTATTATTCAGACTTTCGCAGTGGGTTCGTTTCACCACTTACTGTCACTTTACTACTATATATGTTGGCTATGTTTCGAGTGCTGGTAAGATCTATTCTTGTATTTATGTGTGCGGTGGCTTTCCCCTCGCAGGCGTTTGTACAAGTAGAAATCAGCCCTAATAATGAGTATACCCAACCTCAAACCAATCACGCGGCATTCGAGAGCGAGTCTCAGGCTGAGTTAAATCGAGTGTTGAGTTCACCGAACTCCTTACATATTGGTGACACTCCACCAATTTCAATCGATCTTCATCGTCGTCCAATCCATGCCAACGTTAATCAGATTCGTTGGACATATACACCTAGAGATCAAGAGACCATTGATGACCTAGGTTTTGATTCGCATAACCGCGATGATCTGCCACAATACCAATTTATCTTATCGTCCCTAAAATCTATGCCAGCTTTCGCTTGGTATTCGAAAATTACCCTTTCAAATTATCGTGTTTCTGGCTGGAAAGAGAGCAACGCATTTTATGTTGCCCTGAATAGCCAATATTCCTCTTCATCTATTTAACGATTCACTTAACTCCATACCTATTCGATAGGTAGTCTCTATTGTTTTTTGACTTGGTTCATTCCAAGGGCATTCTTATAGATGAAAGAAATGAAAAATATAAAAAATCAAAAACGCATGAACCACTATTCTATGTGGAAATATCTGGTTCTTATTGTTGCAGTGGTTCTATTGGCTCTCAGCGCCATCCCAACTTGGTACGGTGAGCAACCATCGATACAGATTCAAAGTGAGGCTCTACAGCCTTCATTATCCTCAATCACAAAACTGGATCGATTCTTAAAAGGTGCAGGGGTATCAGCGCAGGAAATTACACAAAATAAAGAGCAAATGACTTTGGTTTTTCGAGACGAAGATACCCAGAGTCGAGCACGTAAAATATTAGATTCAGTCGTTACACAAGCGGATGGTATTACCTATTCGTATGTCTCTGTTGCGCCTAAGTGGCTTGGGGAGTTAGGCTTCAATCCGATAAAACTTGGGCTTGATCTTAGAGGAGGAGTGCAGTTTTTACTTAACGTAGATGTAGACCAAGCTTTTTCAGAGCAACGAGATGCCATTCAAGATGAAGTGAGAGAGATGTTGCGTGCTGAACATTTACGCGGAGTAAAAGTGGTAAGCCGAGGTGTTGATGGATTTCTCGTAAGTGCGAAGTCAGCTGATCATCTTAATCGTATTCGTGAATACTTAAATAAAAGCTATCCAAATTGGGTTGTTAAGCGTTCATCTGGTCAATTGTTAATTCAGCCATCACAACAAAATAAGACTGAGTTTCAAACCATCACGCTGCAACAGAACTTAAAAATTATGCGTGGAAGGATTGAAGAGTTAGGTATTACTGAAGCTTTAGTCCAGCGACAAGGTGAGCACTCGATTCGGATTGAATTACCTGGCGTACAAGATCCATCACAAGCAAAAAATGTGATAGGTGCGACTGCCAGTCTTGCATTTCATCAAGCTAAATCCCCTTCAGAAGCAAAAACAAGCCGTGACATCACTTTGGCTGATAACGATGGCGCGTCGGTAACCTTGGTAAAGAAAGCGATTTTGACCGGTGAACATATCGTCAATGCAAGAGCGAGTTTTGACAAGATGGGTCGGGCAGAGGTGGATATTTCACTGGATCACGCCGGTGGCAAAATCATGAGTGACTTCTCTGGAAAGCACATTGGAAAACCAATGGCTACGGTCTATCGGGAGTACACTCTAGATGCGCAAGGTAACTCACAACGAAGTGAGAAAGTGATTAGCGTTGCGACTATTCAATCACAGCTTGGTAGTCAATTCAGAATCACAGGGGCAGGAACCATTGACGAAGCTCAACAACTTGCGCTTTTACTTCGTGCGGGTTCGTTGACTGCTCCAGTAACCATAGTGGAAGAGAGAACGATCGGCGCATCACTTGGCGCTGAAAATATTCACAATGGTTTTGCAGCGCTAGCTCTAGGGATGGGTTTGACCCTTGCGTTCATGGCGCTTTGGTACCGCAGGTTAGGATGGATTGCGAATGTCGCTTTAGTGGCGAATATGGTCTGTTTACTCGGCATGGTCGCTTTGTTACCTGGTGCAGTTTTAACATTACCTGGTATTGCTGGATTGGTTTTAACTGTCGGTATGGCTGTTGATACCAACGTTCTTATTTTTGAAAGGATAAGAGATAAACTGGCAGAAGGACGAAATTTCGCACAAGCCATCGATCAAGGATTTAGTTCTGCGATAAGCACTATTTTGGATGCAAACATTACCACAATGATCACGGCTGTCATTCTGTACTCAATGGGAAATGGGCCAATTCAAGGCTTTGCTTTAACGCTTGGGTTGGGGCTTATTACGAGTATGTTTACAGGCGTGTTCGCTTCACGAGCAATGATCAATCTAATTTGGGGCCGTGATAGCCGCCGCGATGTAAGGGTGTAATGATGAATCAGATAAAAAGTAATATTCGCAAAATTCGCTATTTCACTAGCTATGTATCGATTGCGTTAATGGCGGTTTCATTACTCGCTCTAGGGGCTAGAGGGCTGAATATGGGACTCGATTTTACGGGTGGAATGGTGACCGAGATACAAGTAGATGCCAGTGTCGATAGCCACCAATTGCTCTCCTCATTGACTCCTGAATTGGGTGAAGAGACAAGAGTAACACCATCTGGAGAAGTGGGGCGCTGGGTAATTCGTTACGCTATACCTGAACTAGGCGCTGATGTTCCAAATATTGAACCTCTATTGGCTCCAATATCAAACCATGTTGAAGTGGTTAGCAATAGCATGGTTGGTTCTCAAGTGGGCCAAGATTTAGTTGATCAAGGCGGGCTCGCATTGTTGATCTCCCTTTTATGCATTTTGGGTTATTTATGTTTCCGTTTTGAATGGAGACTCGCAAGCGGTTCATTATTGGCACTATTGCATGATGTGGTACTGGTTTTAGGCTTCTTTGCACTGACTCAAATGGAATTTAACTTAACCGTATTTGCAGCCATACTCGCCATACTCGGTTACTCCTTAAATGATTCTATTATCATAGCCGATAGGGTGCGAGAGCTTCTTGTTGCAAAACAGTCGTTATCAACAAAAGAGATTAACGACCAAGCTGTTGTTGCAACGTTTTCTCGCACTATGGTGACATCAGGAACAACGTTAATTACCGTTGGCGCATTATGGCTTATGGGAGGGAGCGCGTTAGAAGGTTTTTCTACCGCAATGTTTATCGGTATTCTGACCGGAACATGGTCATCAATATCGATAGGAACAGTGTTGCCTGAATGGTTAAAACTGGAACCTAAGCATTATTTACCTGTGGGAGTCGATTCTGCACCTTAGGCTAATCGATGGTTTACCCTAGATAAAAGAAAACCCCGAATTAACGGGGTTTTCTTAACATGAAAGAGGAGCTACAAAATAGGCAAAATCATCTCTCCTCAACCATTGCTTTTTTACTTAGACTTCTTTGTCTTTTCCTAGAGAAAGGAATCCAACAGAGATGGCAGCAACAACAGCGAATCCGCTTAAAATAATCACGGGCATTGCACTGTAGCCAAGAATATGCCAAATAACTGATTCTAAAGTACTCATTCTGTAACTCCTATTACCAGCCTTCAACGCCGCTCATGTCTGGAAGTTTATGTGCAATACCTTTGTGGCAATCTACACACGTTTTTTCACCTGAAGCGAGTGCGGTAGAGTGTTGTTTAACACTACGTGGGCCTTGCTCAGAAAAGTCCATAAATTCAAATTCATGACAATTACGACACTCTTGAGAATTGTTACTCTTCATTCGATGCCATTCTCGTTCTGCTAGGTGTGAACGTCTTGCTTTGAACTTCTCGTCAGTACCGATGGTATCAGTAACAAAATAAGCAAAAAGCTCTTTAGACGCTTGAACTTTACGTACTATTTTGTCTGTCCAGTTGTGTGGAACGTGACAGTCAGAACAGATAGCTCGTACACCTGAACGGTTCGAGTAGTGAACCGTCTCTTGGATTTCAGCAACGATAGGGGCATGACAACCAGAACAGAATTCTTCCGTATTAGTTGCTTCCATACCCGTGTTGAATGCACCCCAGAAAAGAAGACCACCAGCAAATCCCATAAATAGAACAACACCTACAGCTGCTTTACTTGGGCTTCTTAATCTGGTCCAAAACGCTTTTAATAATTTCATATATAGCCTCTCTTATGCCTTTGGCTATGATTATTTTAATGAATCAACGCGTTGGAATTCATTCTCAACTAATGGTTTAGCATCAGCTTGAGGAACGTGACATTGCAGACAGAAGTAACGACGAGGTGATACATCTGAAAGCACTTGGTCTTCGCGGTTCATGTAGTGAGTTACACTAATTTTAGTTGCACCCATCTCTTTAGCGTTTTTCCAGCTGTGACAAGAAAGACATTTGTTCGCATTAAGAGACACTTCATAGTTACGAATTGTGTGTGGAACAAGAGGTGGCTGATATACGTAGTCACTATCTAATGTTACGTGATCTCTTGGGAAACGTTTAAAATCGTCTGCCGCACGTGTTACTTCAAGTTCAGAAGCTCCACGTAGGGATTCTACGCCACCAATACCGCCTGGGTTATCAAGCTCAGCTTGAGCAACACCAGTCATCAAAGCACCGATTGATAAAAGGGCAATAATCAGTTTTTTCATGTTTATTTCTCCGCCTTATGGCTAATTCTTTGATTGGCAACCTAAGACTCTAGGTTGCCAGTGCAATCATTTCTGTTCTGGTGCTTAAGATACTTTCGTGATCTTAACCGGACACTTCTTAAAGTCTGTCTGTTTAGACAGTGGGTCCGTAGCATCAAGGATCAGTTTGTTGATCAGAATGCGAGCATCAAAGAACGGTACAAATACCAATCCTTGCGGTGGACGGTTACGACCGCGAGTTTCCACTCGAACTCGAACTTCACCACGAGCGTTCTCCATTAGAACTTCATCACCTCTGCGTAAACCACGTGCTTTTGCATCAGCAGGGTGGATGTAACAAAGTGCATCAGGAACGGCTTTGTAAAGCTCAGGAACACGACGAGTCATTGTACCTGTATGCCAGTGTTCAAGTACACGTCCAGTACATAGCCACAAGTCATATTCTTTATTTGGTACTTCCGGTGGCGCTTCGTATGGTGCTGAAATGATCAGAGCCTTGCCATCTGGTTTACCATAGAATTCCCATCCAGCACCTTTCTTAACATACGGGTCAGAGCCTTCTTTGAAACGCCATTTAGTTTCTTTGCCATCAACAACAGGCCAGCGTAAACCACGTACGTTGTGGTAAACGTCGTATGGTGCTAAATCGTGACCGTGACCGCGACCAAATTCTGCGTACTCTTCGAATAGGCCTTTTTGTACGTAGTAACCGAAGTGGTGTGCATCGTCGTTCAATTCACGAGCTTCTTCGATAGGGAATTTATCTACTTGACCGTTTTTGAACAGCATGTCATACATGGTTTTTCCACGGTATTCAGGTGCTTTTGCAAGTAGTTCTTCAGGCCAGATCTCTTCCATTTTGAAGCGCTTAGTGAACTCCATTACTTGCCATGAATCCGACTTCGCTTCACCAACTGTACCCACTTGTTGATACCAAGCTTGTGTACGACGTTCAGCGTTACCGTAAGCACCTTCTTTTTCTACCCACATTGCGGTTGGAAGAATCAAGTCAGCCGCTTGAGCGGTTGCTGTTGGGTAAGGGTCAGAAACAACGATGAAGTTTTCAGGGTTACGGTAACCAGGCAAACGTTCAGTATTAATATTTGGACCCGCTTGCATATTGTTATTACATTGAACCCAGTAAGCGTTGATCTTACCGTCATTTAACATACGGTCTTGTTTAACCGCGTGAGCACCAGGCTTCGCAGGAATCGCTCCTTCAGGAAGTTTCCAGATTTTTTCAGCAATAGCACGGTGTTTAGGATTTTTAACCACCATATCCGCAGGAAGACGGTGTGAGAATGTACCAACTTCACGAGCTGTACCACACGCGGATGGTTGACCTGTAAGTGAGAACGGGCTGTTACCTGGAGTCGCAATTTTACCTGTAAGAAGGTGAATGTTGTACACCAAGCTGTTCATCCAAACGCCACGAGTATGTTGGTTCATACCCATAGTCCAAAGTGACATGACTTTGATGTTTGGATCAGCATATTGTTTAGCAAGCTCAATCAGTTTCTCAACAGAAACGCCTGACATTTCAGAAGCTTTCTCTGCTGTATAAGAAGCAACAGAAGCTTTGTAACCTTCAAAATCAAGTGGGTGCAGTTTACCAACGTTCGGGTTTGCTGCTTTCACTTGAAGTGGATCGTCATCACGTAGGCCGTAACCGATATCAGTCGTTGCTTGCTTGAAGTTCGTGTGCTTGTTTACGAAGTCCCAATTTACAGCATCGTTTTGGATGATGTAGTTAGCAATGAAGTTAGCGATAGCAAGGTCAGACTGTGGTTCAAAAATGTAACCAGTATCTGCTAGTTCAAATGAACGGTGGTAATAAGTCGATAGTACATTCACTTTTACGTGTGGATGGCTTAAACGACGGTCAGTGATACGAGTCCATAATACAGGGTGCATTTCTGCCATGTTAGAACCCCACAGAACGAATGCATCTGCGTGTTCGAAATCGTCATAACAGCCCATTGGCTCATCGATACCGAAAGTACGCATGAAGCCACCTACAGCAGAAGCCATACAGTGACGAGCGTTTGGATCGATGTTGTTTGAACGGAAACCCGCTTTCATCATTTTAGCGGCGGCGTAACCTTCCATTACTGTCCACTGACCTGAACCGAACATGCCAATACCCGTTGGGCCATGTTTTTTCAGTGCCGCTTTCCATTTTTCAGCCATTGTATCGAAAGCAACATCCCAAGAAACAGGTGCGAAATCACCGTCTTTGTCATATTTGCCATCTTTCATACGAAGAAGAGGAGTTTCAAGACGGTCTTTGCCATACATGATTTTTGACAGGAAGTAACCTTTAATACAGTTGAGGCCTTTGTTTACAGGAGCTTCTGGGTCACCCTGTGTCGCAACAACCTTACCGTTTTGAGTACCAATCAGAACAGAACAGCCTGTACCACAAAAACGACAAGCCGCTTTATCCCATGTTATTTTTGTTTGGTCTGAACTAGCGATCAGATTCGTAGCAGTAGCTGGCAATGTTACGCCCGCAACCGCTGCCGCTGATGCAGCTGCATTTGCTTTCACAAATGCACGTCTTGTCATTTTCATACTTCACCCTCAATTTGGGAATGGTTAGTTCCAGTGTCTGTATCCATATCGTCTAGGTCGGTTTCGATTTGGTGGTAAACCAAAGCAGTGCCTAAAACATTTGGTAAATCGTTGATCGCTTCTATAGTGTCGGTTACATAACCTTGGTTTTCGGTTTCCAACACCACAACTATTTTTCCTTTAGGACTATCGCCATAGATTTCTGCATTTTCGAATTGTTCGATTTGCGCTTTGATCTCAGCTAAGTGTTCAGGAGCAACATGCACAACCAAACTTGAAATATGCACTTCATTTAGTGCCATAAATTACTCTCGTTATTATCGCCGAAGCGAATGTTATTATAGTTTTTCGCCTTGGCGAACATTGCTCACATTGATGGCTGAAGTAGGGCAAACGGCAACACAAGCACCACAGCCACTGCATTCATCAACGTTAATTTTTGGGTTCGCAACTCGACCTACTTGTAGATCAAATTGAATTGCCATGGGCTCACACATATCCCCACAGCTTCGACATTCCACATTTTGGTTCGCTAAGCACTTTTCGCTGATACTTGCTTTTGCATCCCAAGCTGGTTCATCTTGTGTTTTAAAAATCGGCTCTGGACACACTTCTGCGCATTGATAGCAAAATGTGCATTCATCGATAGAAAAGTCAACGGTAGGGAACCCTCCATCACCACTAACAATTATTTTGGTCTCACATGCATTCAAACATTTGCCACATCGAGTGCAATCTTCGATGAAGTTTTCTTGTTTTTGAATCCACGGTAAGCGAACCAAACTACTATCAACGTTTTTTCTTGAAAATAAGCGTCTTCTAGATAGGTCAACCACTTAGTACATCCTAAGTATAGTAATAGTGCTAAAAGTGTAGGTTATTTTTCCATTAACATACTTTCATTTTTACTAATACAAATTGTAGTTTTAGAAATATTTGTATAAATACCCCTTAAGGGCTAATTAATGTTGGATGTTGTTTTAGATCAATAAATTCCGTGGCTGTTGATCACATATTGATAGGGTTAATATCAGAGGCGTGGCAAAATGAATGTAATTGAAATTTTTGGAGCTTCATTTTGCTGAACAAACCAGTTCAATCTGTAACCAATACGATAGCTAAAGCTTTAGTACTAATTTTGCTACTTTCTGTCGCAACTACAGGGTTTGCAATCATCACTTTGGCATCTAGTCTGAATGATGCAGAAGCCGTGAACGTAGCTGGTTCCATGAGAATGCAAAGTTATCGTTTGTCTCATGATATTCAAACTAAATCGGTCGATTACGGAGCCCATATTGCCGAGTTTGAAAACTCACTTTATTCACCATCAATGAAAGCATTACAGGGTTGGACCGTTCCAAAAGATATCACCATGGACTACTACCGAGTGATAGTTCGTTGGCATGAATTGAAAGACGTGTTACGCAGCAAAGATAAGAGTCAGTATTTAGTATTAGTCGCCAATTTTGTGACTGAAATTGATGGCTTCGTATTCAAATTACAACAGTTTTCTGAACTGAAATTAATCAAACTCGCTTGGGCTGGAGGGTTCGGGTTAGGTGGCATTCTGATTGTTTCATTTTTCGTTGTTCATTTTGTTCGTAAAGAAGTCGTCAAACCACTGAATGCATTAGTTATAGCGAGTGAACAAATTAAAAATCGCAGCTTTGATGTCAAATTGAATGTGACCAGTAATAATGAGTTAGGGATTTTGACTCGAACGTTCAATACAATGGCTGATGATTTGGGGAAAATGTACCTAGGTTTAGAACTTGCGGTAAATGAAAAAACCCATAAATTGCAGCACGCAAATCAATCATTAGAAGTTTTATATAACTCTTCACAAGAGCTAACAGGTGCCCGGATCAGCCAAGATAATTTTCACGCTATACTGCAGCATATTGTGAGTTTAGAAGGTATTCGGGCGGCTAAATTAGAGATCACGGATGTCGGTGGCAGAGCTCTTTTCATCGAAGAGGGTGTCGTGAGTTCAAGTACGGGTCATAAATCTGAGTTGCAAGTGGATGGTAATCATCTCGGGTTCTTATACTGCGAGTATGGCCTGCCTTGCCCGGATCAAACTTTGATAGACAATTTTGTCCAGATCTTGTCGCGTGCAGTTTATTACAACCAAGCACAGAAACAGGCAGAGCAACTCATTTTGATGGAAGAAAGGGCAACTATCGCTCGAGAGCTTCATGATTCCTTGGCTCAGTCACTGTCTTATTTAAAGATCCAAGTTACATTACTCAAAAGAGTTATTGGTAAATGCCCTGTGCACTCAAATAGTGAGCGAACCGCGCTTATACTAGAAGATCTTGGAGAGGGCCTTTCAGGGGCATATACCCAATTAAGGGAGTTGTTAACGACCTTTAGATTAACAATAAAAGAGGGCAGTTTTGGTGAAGCATTAGTTGAGATGACGCGACAGTTAGCGGAACAAACGGATGCAAAAATTACATTGGCGAACCATTTGTCATCAGTAGAACTTGATGCTCATGAACAAGTTCACCTACTCCAGTTGATCCGCGAAGCGACAATTAACGGGATAAAACACGCCAAAGCCCAAAACATAGAGATTTTGTGCGAACTTTCAAGTGATGAGGTCATGATTAAAATAAGTGATGATGGTGTCGGTTTTGATCTCCAAGATCCGCAATTAAATCACTATGGCATGAGTATCATGCAGGAACGCTCCTCTCGTTTGAATGGTAAATTAGAAGTTAACAGCTCTAAAGGCAACGGGTGTGAAATCATTTTAAAATACAGAAGTACTAAGGAATTATAATTTGACCACGTGTAAAGTGATGTTAGTGGACGATCATCCTCTGATGAGAAGAGGGATAAGCCAACTACTTGGTTTTGAAGATGAATTTGAAGTCGTTGCAGAAGTTAGCAACGGTGCAGATGCTGTGGCAAAAGCTCATGAGATGGACCTCGATTTAATCCTGCTGGATCTCAATATGAAAGGGATGTCGGGTTTAGATACATTAAAAGCGCTGAGAACCGACGGTTCAGAGGCTCAAATTGTTATCTTGACTGTATCTGATAGCCCTGCCGATATCGAAGCGATTGTTAAGGCCGGTGCTGATGGCTATTTATTGAAAGATACAGAACCGGACGAATTAATAGAATTACTTAAAAAAGCGCATGATGGCAGTAAAGCTTACAGTGATGTCGTTGCGCGTTACTTGGCAGACAGTGAGTCAAGAGATGATGTATTTACTCAACTCACAGAGCGTGAAACTCAAATATTGCAAGAAGTTGCAAAAGGCTTTCGAAATAAGCAGATTGCAGAGCGCTTATTTATCTCAGAGTCAACGGTAAAAGTACACATGAAGAGCTTACTTAAAAAGCTTCAAGTTCCCTCACGTACAGCGGCAACAGTTCTCTACCTTGAGCGTTTCGGTGAGATGAAGTAATTGAAATAACCACTCTTAAGGTGCGATAGGCTAAAGGCACACTCGGTTGTATTTTGATTTTATGGATACAATTAGTGTTATTTATAAATGTGTGCCATGCTTAGTCTCTTCTGCATGACTCAGTTCGAGTCAATGCTCTATTGTGGGTTTTTGTTTCAATGAGGTTGAACCGTTTTCATTACTGCATATTCTTGATTGCGCTGGTTCCAATGAGCTCAATTGCAGTAACGTCTAAAACATCAAATCATAACACTGTCCGGTTTGCCATCGGAGAGTGGGTTCCTTATACACATAATACTCCCCAATCAGGGCTACTTGAAAAAGTGGTATCGAGCGCCTTTAAATTGCGTGGTTATGATGTCACTTTCGATTACCTTCCTTGGTTACGAAGTGCAAAATTAGTTCAGCATTCTAAATATGATGCCACTTTCCCTTGGTACTCAACTGACGATCGACGTGAAAACTATCTATTTTCACAGCAATCCATTCTTGATGTAAAAACACTTCTTTTTTATCACATAGATGCCAAGTTTGATTGGCAGTCTTTGCCAGATTTAAAACAATATAATATCGGAGCGGTTGAAGGGTATTCATCGACTAAATTTATTCAGAAAGGCGGAGTTGAAACCATAGATGCTGCGTCATTGGAAGAAAATGCCTACAAACTCTATCGACACCGTATTGACGCTTTCGCAGTAGAAAAAAGAGTTGGAATGCGCTTGATTCATCAAATCTCAGATGATGCTTCAAATACGATCAAAATACACGATAAGCCATTAATGAATGAGCCAATGTACGTGCTTTTTCCTAAAACGGAGAAAGGAGAGTCGCTTCGTAAAGTATTTGATAGTGCGCTTGGTGAATTGAAAAGCAGTGGTTGCTATTCAAAGATTTTAGCCGGTGAAGATTGTGTGTAGAGCCTGAATGTTGAGGGCTAGTGTGGTCGGTATGTCACTGCTATATCTTAATATTTTTACTGTATGCTAAAAATACCGCTCATTCTGAAATGAGCGGTATTTATTAGGCTTAATACTTTTTAGATCGATAACGACTTGTTAAAACTCAGCATTAAACTGTTGGTTAGTTAGAGTGGTCATCGTGTCCATAGTCCACGTTATTTTCTAACTCAGCCAGAGTCCTACTACTTGGCGTTATACGTCTTTCCATCATACGCATTATGCTCAGCGTTTCCGGTTGGAAGCTCCATACATTGCCTTGTATTTCGCTACCGTCATTAAGTAATGTATCGACTCTCCAGTAGTAACTGTCGCTGTACGTTAATGGCGTGATTGCTAAACTGGTTTCGTTGTGTGATTCCGCAATCAGTGTCGAATGATCCCCATTTTCAACTAACTGGCTGTCATCACTTAGATATACTCGGTATCCGACAGTTTGGCTTTGCAGTGAAGAGTGTGTCGCCCAACGCAAAGTAGTTAGATTGTTGATATCCGTAGGTAAGCCATTTGAAGGGCTAGGGGATACCGCAGGTAATCTATTTTGATAAATTTGAGCAATTTGCTCTGCGCTAAATGCTTCATGAGCGACAACAATTTCATCAATCCCATTATTACTGGTTGTGGTATAAATTGAATCCGTTTGACCCGCTTTAGCATAAGCTCCACGACCATATGTTTGACCGGTACCAGAGGTACTGACGTAGCTAAACTCATCAGGAATAGCGATTGAACCTGCTGGTTCACCATTAATAAATCCATTCAGAGTTCGAGCGTCCCAATCCACTGTCATCGCGACATGATGCCACTCATCGCTGTTGGCCATTGATGGCACATCAGTACTGACTTCAATGAAAGGTGATCGAGTTTCAGCGTTTTTATCGTGTATAGCAAAGCGCACTTCGTAAACGCCCTCTTCTGGAACTACGTTCGTTGAGATAACCCAACCATCGCCCATCCAACCACCAGAGGAACGGCGTCCACGACTTGCCAGCTCTTTTAAGCCTGTCATCGTGTCGTCATTACGGAACCACATCGAGTAAGTAAAGTTCTTGTCATTTATCTCCCATACATGTGGGTGATGCTGGTGAGAGCTTGTCTGATTGATGAAGTCCTTCTGGTAAAAAGGGGCTTGGCTAAGTTGATAGCGGAAAGCTTCTCCAGATGCGCCATCTTCTACTTTGTGACTATTACAATCGAGAGGATTTTCAGCGTTGATTTCAGAATCGCCACCTTTGTAGCCCCAGTTTCGCACCTCTAATAACGGTGTAATTACGTTTGAGTAGTCAGTCTCACCCGGTTGAAGGCTGTCAGACATACTATTTGCGAATGCACCAGCGTAGGCATTTTGACACGTTTCAGCGTTTAGACTGTAGTAATCGCTAATGCCAGGCGCTTCGACATTAAGGTGTAAAATACCTCGAGTACTTTGCCCACTTTCATCTTCTAAGACGTAATACCCATCGATTAAGCCAATCCAGCCTTTTGGAGGTGTAAACGTTATCGTATTGTCGCTGTTTATCATAAACTCAGAAGCATTTGCCCCTTTTGTTGATGACTCCATTACTTCTACTTTGGTTACACGTAGCGGTGTGTTATTTGGGTCCCAGTCATTATTTAATACATTTATTGTTCTGCTCTCATCACGTAATGTTGTGTAGTGATCTGGTTGAGCTACAGGGTGAACTGGCCATGTTGGGTAAGGGATGCGTTTGTGATCAAGCAGGCGGAAGCCGTTTACCCAACGATGCTCATTTTTAGCAGCGGAACTACGTTGAACGGTAATTGGAGCACTAGTCGGAACGGCGACACCACGCATTGGGTTGTTACCAAAAATACGTTCTGGATAACATTCATGCTTACAGCCCTGAATGTGTCCCATTTCATGTTGCATAGTATTTTGGTTTGCCCAGCCTGGCGTTGCTTGCCAGAACCAACCATTCGTTACACCGTGTGAGCTAGAAGGCGATACCCACCAACCCATTTCATACCAATTACTCCCTTCTTCTTCGCGTTTATCCCAGAAGTAAGTATTACTGTTGCCCCAGTTGTCACGGAACCTTGCGCGGTCAGTATTATTACCGCCCACTTCAACCATCATGTCAGAAAAAATGATTCGGTGATGATATTGACGCATAGCGGCATAATCACCATTCAAGTTATGGAACTCGGCAAACGCCATTGCTCGACCCATATCATTTTTACCGAACTCAGGATGACTGAATACTTGATAAGAGATTTGCATACCCTCATCACGGCGGAACATATGGTAATCATCGCCATTTTTAGGGATATACCACTCTTTTTCTGTCGGTTGACCACCCACGTCATTCCAGTTTGTTGTTGGAGGTGTGAAAGCTTGCTGATATTGTGCAAGACTTGGGTTGTTTGGACGACAAACAGACTTATCTTCTAGAGGTTGTTGGTAACGATTAAGAATGCTTCCATCCGCACTAAGTTCAAAGAATGGCGCGGCGTTATACCCTAGGAAAACAGAGTAACTAATACTACATTCAGGTAAAATGGCAGCGTTGATATTACTATCAGGTTCGCCAATAATTTGCCCGCGGTATGTTCTAACTTCAGGAATGCTCGCTAATCGGCTTACCCCTCCATTAGCTTCAATCTCCGGGTTAATATTGCCCAGTTGGAAGGTATTGGAGCGTAGTGAGTAACGCTGTAGAAGAACATCAACAGGTTCATCGGCATCATTGATGACTTGGTCACCATTGGTGTCTAGTGCGATCAACTTAACAACCAAGGTATCAGGAAGTTGAAGCATATGATCGTTAGGGTTTAAACCTGCATTTATCTCATCGCCATTATTGATACCGTCGCCATCGGTATCTGAATCAGCACCGTCACTTGGATCGTTTGGATTGAGGTTGTTCGCAAGTTCATCGCTGTTGCTGATGCCATCATTATCGAGATCGTCATGTAGGTCTGAGCCGTCAAATGGGTTCATTCCGTAATTGAGTTCATCTCTGTTATTAATACCATCGTTATCGCTATCATGAAGGTCTAAATCGTTTGGCATTAAAGGATCAAAACCATATTCGATTTCGAGCATGTTGTTGACACCATCACCGTCACTGTCGACTAAACTTCCGTCGCTAGGATCAAGAGGGTTTAGGCCATGCTTCACTTCATCACTGTCATTAATACCATCTTTGTCAGTATCGGTATCTGTGATACTCGTATTGAAATGTTTCTCCACTGAGTCAGGAAGGCCATCCAAATCAGTATCAAATGCCATGCAAGATTCTTCAATATTCAAGCCAAATAGCATAGCTCGATCACCGTGAATCTTAATCTGTGAAACATTGCCAATTTCTGACTCCAGCTCGACAGAGAAAGGCGCTATTCCAGGTTGACTTAAATCCCAGACTGGAGATAGTTCACTATCATCACTGCGTTTTAATATTTGAGCGTAACGATTACCACTAATGCTTGAACGGCTTAAATTGGCCGTAAGCGTATAGGTAGGGCATAAGGTTTCAATTTGATATTCTAGGTTAAGATTGTTCCAAACAGAGCCTCCGTTGGAAAGTGTAATTTGCTCACCTCCACCGTAGCCTGTCATTAATAAACTCGTACTCATGTGACGTTTTGTCGATAATTTGGACAACATATCATCGTTAAAATGAGAGTAATCTATTTCGTTACTGAGTTCATGGAAATCTTCTGTAGTAGAGGATTGGTAAGGGCTTAAATTGCTCTTATATGGGTCGGTTCCTTGTAGGCGTTCTAGCTGATCAATAACACCGTCACTATCACTGTCAGCAGGTCGTTCGTTAGGGTCGATTGGGGAGTAATTGAAACGAATTTCGTTACGGTTGTTTACACCATCACCATCATAATCTTCGATGGCATCGGAACTATCGTTAGGGTTAAGACCGAAGTGTAATTCATCACGGTTGCTGATACCGTCATTGTCTGTGTCTATCGTTGCTCCGTCAGATGGGTCAAGAGGGTCTAAGCCATAGCGAACTTCGTCTCCATCACGGATCCCATCATTGTCGGTATCGGAATTGTTTGGGTGGAGTCCTAGAACGATCTCATTATGATCCGCTAATCCATCACTATCACTGTCACTGACTGCACAATCAGCTGAGACTTGAATATCTTTGATTTGGCTATTGGATCCAGTAAATCTTAGCGTTTCAATCCCACCATTCGTAAGCGCGTCAACGTCAGCGGTTAAGGTATGACGGATGCCTTCGGCTATGCTCGTAGTTGGTACTAATTCTTGAAGGTCATTTTGACGAACAAGAGAGACAGTGCGAGTCACATTGGAACTGGTCATTCGTAGCGCATTGAAAGTTACTTGATAACTAGAGCATTGAATACCAGCTATTTGGAAATCAAGCGATTGGGTTCGACCGTAAATACCGACACTATTATGGATATCTACTTTATTTTCTCCCGCTTGTGCAATTAACTGTAAGCTCGCCGTGTCATCGGTTTTGATGGAGAGCTTCCGAAGCACTTCTTCGGTGAAGTAGCTATTGTCAGGCACACCCGCTAGTTCAGAGAAGTCCTCGTAAAGACTTACGGAATAGTCAACGACTGGAGTATTGCTTTCATCGGAATTATCACCAATACCATCATTATCGCTATCGAGTGATTCAGAGCTATCCAGCGGGAATGCGTCATCTACATCGGCTGCACCATCATTGTCGTCATCCAAGTCTTTATTATTACCGATGCCATCGCCATCAGTATCTAACCATTCAGTTGGATCGGTAGGGAAGGCATCATTTGCATCGTTGATCCCATCATTGTCACTGTCTAAGTCGGCATTGTCACCAATTCCGTCATTATCAGTATCGGTTGACTCGTTACCGTCCAATGGAAATCGATCATTGCTGTCATCAACGCCATCATTGTCGTCATCAGAGTCTTCATTGTTACCGAGACCATCTTTATCAGTATCTAGACTTTCATTAGGGTCAAATGGTAGATCATCGAACTGGTCCTTAATACCATCATTATCATCATCTAGATCTTGGTTATCACCAATACCGTCATTATCGCTATCTAGAGCTTCAGATGGATCGCGAATGAACGCATCAAAACGGTTTGGAACACCATCACCATCAGCATCTTCAACACCATCGGTAATGTTATTCGGGTTTAAACCATTGTTAATCTCTTTACGGTTACTAATACCGTCACTATCCATATCAAGTTCGGCATCAGTGGCATCACTCATATCGAGACCATAACGGTATTCATCATAATTGCTGATGCCATCGTTATCTAGGTCAAGTCGTCCATCTTCAAAGTAGTGGGGGTTTAAACCTGCGTTGATTTCTATATTATTTGGGATGCCGTCTCCATCAGCATCTGTAACGCCATCGTTAGGATCTAAAGGGTTAAAATTGTGGCTAAACTCATCTTGGTTGTTGATGCCGTCACCATCGGTATCGGCTTGAGCACCATCGGTATTGTCTGTTGGATTCAACCCTAACTGATACTCAACATTATCTGCAAGACCATCATCATCGGTATCTGTTTTTTTAGGGTCGGTACCAAGTGAGGCTTCAAGAGTATCGGGTAGAGTGTCTAAGTCCCAGTCTGTTAGATTACACTGTGCGGAGATACCGATGTCACTCAACCACATTCGAACGCCGCTTACCGAAATTGTGTCGAGATGATCAGTGGCATTAATTGGGTATTCGTACCATTGGGTAGGTAAACCTGAGAGAACTTTAGTTGGTTGTATGACCTGGCCATCTTCAAAGCGTGAAATGGTGATAGAGCCACCTCTACCGCTCGAAGTATTAAAACGAGTTTTGAGTGTGTAACTTTCACAAAATACATTTTTAATATCGAAGTTAGCGTTTAGATCATCAAATATAGCGAAACCACTATCACGATCGTATCGACCACCTACGTAGCTTGACCAAGCAAGGCTTGTTTGGTTTTGTTCTTTTGGTGTGACTCGGGCAAAACCTTCATCAGTAAGGAAATCACTATCATTTAGACCGATTTCAGAAAAGTTTTCATTGAGGTCAATCGAGTAATCTATCAGGTTCGATCGAGTAGGGTCGGTCCCTTGAAGACGTTCTTTTTCATCACTCCAACCATCACCGTCAGAATCAATACCATTATCAGGGTTAGTAGGAAGCGTATCGTCTACATCAGGCAATCCATCGTTGTCATCGTCTAAATCAGCGTTGTTGCCAATGCCATCACTGTCGCTATCAACCGTTTCTGAAGGGTCTAGTGGGAACGCATCACTTTCATCTTCAACGCCATCATTATCATCATCGTTATCCGCATTATTACCAATGCCGTCATTATCTGTATCAATTGACTCAGAAGGGTCATTGATAAAGGCATCACTACCGTTATTGACACCATCACCGTCGCTATCCACATCTGCGCCATCGCTACTATCACGAGGATTTAGACCGTTAGTTACTTCAATTAAGTTTGTTAAACCATCGCTGTCAGCATCTTCATTAGCATTTTGCGCATTTGTTAAATCAAAGCGATGTTGGTATTCAGCAAGGTTGCTCATACCATCTTGATCAATATCTAAATGTGCATCGTCACTATTGTTAGGATTCAGACCAACAGCGATTTCAAAACCATCAGGAATCTCATCGCCATCACTATCAATGATGAAATTAGGATCAGTGCCACTTTGGTATTCCAGATTATCATTAATACCATCACCGTCAGAGTCGACTCTTAGAGGATCGGTACCAATTTGTTTTTCCAGTTGATCTGGCAAAGTATCGAGGTCGGAATCAAGTAAATCGCATTGAGCATCTACATTGACTCGCCCAAGCCACAAACGTTTACCATCAACTTTTATATTTTCTACTGTATCAGAGCCCGTGAGGGTAAAGGTTTCATCTAATGGTTGTTTTATGCCTGAAATATCGGTTAATGGCTTAATTTCATGGTCATCGTTTAAGCGATTGATGGTGATAGTGCGTTCATTTTTTCTGCTCGACCGCGAATATTGAGTAGTAAGATTATATGTGTCACACAGAATATTTCTGATGTCGATATTGATAGATAAGTCAGAAAAATAGCAAAACCATTGTCGCGATCATAACGCATATGGCCAACTGGATGTGAAAAACCCAATGAAGTGAACTGGCTTTTTTTTGTTGATAAACTGGCGATGTGGTGGGCTTTGACACGATTGCTATCGGGGATATTTAGTTCACTGAAATCTTCTTCAATGGCAACTTTGTAGTTTAAAAGGTTTGAAATGGATGGATTACTACCTTGCCGTTTTTCTTCGGAATCTGTGATTCCATCATTGTCACTATCTAGATTGGGAGGGGCGGATCCGGCGAGGGCGCTAGTTTGCCCCCATGCCAGCATGAGTGCCAGAGTTAATACTGATGGCTTAAAGAAGGTTGAACTCTTCATATAGTCCTCAACTTGAATGTAAACTGCGATGTGTTTTTTGAATACATACGCTCCAAAATTAATGGAACCATGTACCCTATATACAATTGCACAGGTTATTTAATCTATAGAGTACGGAATGCGTTTTTTTTGATATTCAGCCCAATTATGGATTAAATTTAGGACAAATATTGAACTTCATTGCAAACAAGGTGATTTTTATTTCATGGAGGTAACGCGAGGTCTTACCAGTAAAATCAATGAGATATATTAGGTAGCTAGCATAAAGATGAGTTATATATGATGAATAAAAAACTCCATCACTTAGGCGGTGACAGAGTTTGATAAGCTGAAATTAGTCAGGCTCTTGAGCTGTTGATTCGGATGAAATTTATGAGCAGTTGGGGTGCGGTGTACCATAATTTGGCAGTTGAGAGATTTTCACCTGCAAATCTTTTATTCTTGTACTGTGAGAAGGGTGGGTAGATAGCAATTCAGGTGGTTGACTCCCTCCCGATGCTTTCGCCATGTTTTTCCACAAATCTATGCTCTGTATTGGATCAAAACCAGCTTTCGCCATGAACTCTAATCCTACAATGTCGGCTTCAGATTCTTGTGTTCTGCCATAAGGTAAAACAACACCATATTGTACGCCTAAGCCGAGCGCTGACATGGTGATTTTTTGGTACTGTTTATACTCAGACGCACCGAGCGCGGCACTCGTGAGTTGCAACCCTGCATTCGCTAACTGTGATTGAGATAAACGTTCGTTACTATGGTCTGCTAACACGTGCGCTATTTCATGTCCAATAACGGTCGCAAGCTGGTCTTGATTCTTCGCGACGTTCAATAGACCAGTGTATACACCTATCTTTCCACCGGGGAGAGCAAAAGCATTGACTTGATCGCTATCAAACACCACCACTTCCCATTCAGTGACCCCTGGCTGTTTAGGGACATATTGAGTGATACTATTCGCTACACACTGTACGTAAGCATTTACCTTTTTGTCTTCGCTGATTGGCTGTTCTTTTTTCATCTGCTCGAAAGAATTGGCTCCGAGTTTCGACATATCTTGATCAGAAAAAAGTAGAAGTTGATTTCTTCCCGTAGGAGAGGCGCTACAAGCTGTAAGCCCCATAAGAACGACTAAAACAGAAGCTTTAAACAATGTTGCCATTTATAATCCCTATATCGCGTGGCGTTATCATCTGATAATGATACCATTTATAACTATCTACAGAACAGAACCCACAAGTTACATCACCAAATTTAGGATTATCCATGAGCATTTGGAAGAAACCCATCGATCTAGAACGGTTAAATGCAACGTCAAAAAATACCTTGATAGAGCATCTCAATATTATTTATACCGATTATACGGATAACAGCCTAAGTGCCTCGATGCCAGTTTGTTCTTTTACACACCAGCCATTAGGGATGTTACATGGTGGTGCATCGGTGGTGCTTGCTGAGACATTGGGTTCTCTCGCCGCGAACTTCTGCGTGGGTGATGATGCTTATTGCGTGGGGCTTGATATCAATGCTAATCATGTTCGTTCTATGAGAGAAGGTCATGTGATTGGTACTGCTACCCCGATTCACCTCGGAGTTTCAACGCAGGTATGGCAAATCAATATTACTGATGAGCGTGAACGATTAGTTTGTACGAGTCGCTTAACCATTGCAGTAAAGAAAATTCGAAACGAAGCTAAGAAATTAAGAAATTAAATATTGGGGCTTCGGTGACGGATGCCCAATAGCAACGAGTGTAGTGAATCATTAAATGGTTATAGAATTTAAAAGCGGAAAAATTATTGTGACCGCGCATGAGTTGGTTGTGCGTGTTATTGGCGAGCATATGCTGACGATGCAAGCTCAAACAGATGCTGTTCAGCTCATTGGCCGAGGTGCAAATGTTATTTCAGTTAACGGGGCTGAGTGTAAATGGTCAATTAAACTCGATAATGTAGAGCAACTGGAGCAACTCTCGGCAGAAATGGGGGTAGCAATACAATAATTTGCTTAATGGAAGATCTCATCACAGAATAGTCACGCAGATATATTGTAGCTTGGCTATTTTTGTATAAAATAAGGAAACGCGTATTGTTATTTTTATATGAGATTTCCTCTTTATGAGCAGCCCAAGACTCCGTGTCCAATTTGAAACGTTATTTGAACACTACAATGGTCAAGATGTTGGCATCCAGCTAGAGGATGTGACCGACGTTCTATGCTGTACTCGGCGTAACGCCCGTATCGTACTCAATAAACTAGCCGAAGAGGGCTGGATCGAATGGCACCCGGCAGCAGGGCGAGGAAAACTTTCTCAGCTGCTATTTAAGCGTAACCGAAATGATGTCAGTTTAAATTTAGCTCGGCGTTATTTAGAAGATGGAAAAATAGGCCAAGCATTAAACGTCCTAGATAGTGATGCTGGTAAGCTGACTCAAGTCATACAGAGCTATCTTGGCGTGCAGCATCAAGAAGGGCTGCAAGTTATACGACTTCCGTATTATCGCTCTCTTTCTATGTTGAACCCTCTAAAATCAATGCGTCGCTCAGAGCAACACATTTCACGTCAGGTTTTCAGTGGCTTAACTCGTTTAGATGAGTTTGAAAATGTTCAAGCTGATCTTGCCCACACTTGGCAATCACTCTCTCCGACGCATTGGCGTTTTTATATTCGCCCTGGTGTCCGTTTTCATAATGGTGATCCACTGCTGGTGGAGCATGTCGTAGAAAGCATTTGGGCACTACGGTTTATCAATCTCTTTTCTCATATCGATACCGTGTCATCGCCATCAAATTGGGTGGTGGATATTCACCTACAAAAACCCGATCACCACCTGCCTCTGCTGTTAAGTGAATCCGAAGCGAAAATATTGCTTCCTGAATCGATTAGAGATGATGACTTCGATCTCTTACCTATTGGGACAGGACCTTACAAAGTGGAAAAAAACACGGAAAAGCGTTTGATCTTAAGTGCTTTTGATGGCTATTTTGGATTTAGACCGCTGGTGGACCGAGTTGAAGTATGGGTAATTGAAGAGGCCTATTCATCTATGGTATTTCCGAGTTTAGCGCACCCAATCAAGTCACAACGTGGTGATTTTTCAGGAGATGTTGAGTTAGACCCAGGATGTACTTATCTTCTATTAAACCGTAAGGATGGGGCTGCTCGTACGCCTGAATGGGCCGATTACCTAAGTTGCAAATTAAATACGTTGCAAGTCTTTAAACAATTACCAGAAGACAAAATAACAGAACTTGGCATTTTACCCGCACATGGATTAAAACCGGGTTGGTATCATCATGGATTAGATCAGCGACAAGTGACGCCACCAGAGCCAAGAAACCTTACTATTGCTTACCATGCTCAGCATCCAGTTTTCCCTAGCATGGCAAAGGCAATCGAAAAAATCCTTAAAGAAGATGGGATTTCAATAGAATTTATTACTTATGACCTAACCGTTCCAGATACAAAGTTGGTTGATATATGGATCAAACCAATGGGAATTGGCACCAGTCGTGATGATGCATTAGCCGGATGGTTGCTCAATTACAGTGATATTGAATTTTTAAGTAAAGCGGATGACTTCAATCGTTGGAGTTCACTGATTGATACTTGGCGCGCGGATAAGACAACGCTTTTCCCTGCAAAAGAACTCGGAAAGCAACTGATTGAAAGTAGACAGATAATCCCAATGTTCCATTGTTGGTTGGGTGTAAGCCAAGATCATTGTGGATCTCTACAGAATGCTAAATGTAATGCGTTAGGTTGGTTTGACTTTAGCCAGGTTTGGGTTAAACCAGAGATAGACAACTCAACTGTTTATAGCGAAAGTGATGAATAATGGCAAAACCGAATAAAAAGCAGCCGACTAAAACCGTCGATATTTTCTGTGCCAAATGTCGCGCGAAGCTATTCAAATACCGAAAAGGTGGAAAGGGCGCATTAGTTAAATGTTTCAAAGAACGAATTGTAGAAGACTTTACAACATCACCATGTCATTGCCCTGAATGTGAAATGGAGTTTGCGCGAGATACGTTAGTTCGAGGAACGCCTGCTTTTAAAATGATCGGTGGGAAAGTGACCATGAAGTAAACTGAACTAATTCCAGACGTTTAATCAACTCTTAAAATTGCGCACTACTGTTCATTTAAACAGTAGTGCGTAAAAGGGCACTGATCTTAAGCTTAAGTACGTTTATTAAGCACTTAACGCTTGTTCTAAGTCTGCAATAATATCGTCGATGTGCTCGATACCGACAGATAAACGGATCATTTCAGGTTTCACGCCCGCTTCTTTCTGTTCTTGCTCACTCATTTGTCTGTGGGTGGTTGAGGCTGGGTGGCACGCTAACGATTTTGCATCCCCGATATTCACCAAGCGTTTGAATATTTGTAGTGCATCATAGAAGCGAACCCCTGCTTCATAACCATCTTTCAGCCCGAAGGATAGAATGGCAGAAGGTTTGCCCTTCATGTATTTTTGAGCAAGATGATGATGTTCTGAGTCTTCTAAACCTGCATAACTTACCCAACTCACTTTCTCATGCTGTTGTAAGTAATTCGCAACCTTCAATGCGTTCTCTGTGTGGCGTTCCATTCTCAAAGAGAGCGTTTCAAGCCCTTGAAGTAACATGAACGCATTCATTGGAGAGAGTGCGGCACCTGTATTTCTCAAAGGCACGGTACGAGCTCGCCCGATAAATGCAGCTTCGCCAAATGCTTCGGCATAAACTACACCGTGATAAGACGGCTCTGGTTGGTTAAAGACGGGGAAGCGTTCTTTGTGTTCCGCCCAAGGGAATTTACCGGAATCAACGATCATGCCGCCAAGCGTTGTACCGTGGCCACCAACGTATTTGGTCAGGGAGTGAACGACAATATCAGCACCGAATTCGATAGGTTTACAAAGCACAGGAGTTGCGACCGTATTATCAACGACAACGGGTACTCCTTGAGCGTGGGCAACATCAGCAATAGCTTGTAGATCAATAATATTACCAGCAGGGTTACCAATTGATTCGCAATATACGGCTTTAGTATTCTCATCTATTAGTTCTGCGATGCTTTCCGCTTGGTCATCTTTTGCAAAGCGAACTTCTACACCTTGGCTTGGTAGCATGTGCGCGAACAACGTGTAAGTGCCACCGTAAAGTTGCGGTGTAGAAACAATGTTATCCCCAGCTCTCGTTAACGTTTGAATCGCGTAGTTAATTGCTGCGCTTCCCGCACTTACCGCCAAACCTGCGATGCCGCCTTCTAATGCTGCCATTCGTTTTTCAAGCACGTCATTGGTCGGGTTCATGATGCGAGTATAAATATTCCCTGGAACTTCCAAATTAAACAGATCAGCACCATGTTGTGCACTATCAAATTCATAAGCGACGGTTTGATAAACAGGTACAGCTACAGATTTGGTGGTTGGATCGCTTTCATAACCATGGTGGATCGAGAGTGTTTCGTCTTTCATTGTTCATCCTTGAATTGAGAAATGGTTGCCCACCAGAATAGAACAATATTGAAACAAGAGTCACGCAGAGATTTAAACTTTTTTATAAGACGAAAAAAGGCGCACAGAAATGTACGCCAAATGGACAACTACAAAAAGGATAGGGGGTTATGAAATTTATAGCATTTTAAATGCCAGAGACTCATATGGTTGAAGTGACACTGTATCGTTTAGTCGGCTTGTATCTTCATAATTATAAATCAGACAGCTAACGTCTCGATTACTCAGTTCTGCTGGCAGGTCGAGATTAATTTGCTGATCACTAAAGTTGCTGATGACAAACAGAGTCTCGTTTTCATCTTTACGAAGATAAGCGAACACTTTGTCATGATCTTCATATATTGGCGTAAACTCGCCATAGACAATTACAGGATGCGCTTTACGAATTTGAATCAATTTTTGGTAGTGATAAAAAATTGAGTCGCTATCATTCAGTGCATTCTCTACATTAATCTCAGGGTAATTTGGGTTCAGCTCGATCCAAGGCGTTCCTTGAGTAAAGCCTGCGTTATCCGCATTAGACCAATGCATTGGCGTTCGTGCGTTGTCACGACTGTTTTCATGAATTGCGTCCATCATCGCTTCATGCGACACGCCGGATTCAGTTTTCACTTTATAGAAATTAAGCGTTTCGATGTCTTTATATTGATCAAGAGTCTCAAACGCTACGTTGGTCATGCCGATCTCTTCACCTTGATAGATGTAAGGTGTGCCTTTTAAAAAGTGCAGAGTGGTTGCGAGCATTTTTGCTGACTCCACTCGGAACTCTTTGTCGTTCCCGTATTTAGAGACCACTCGAGGCAGATCATGGTTGTTCCAAAATAGAGAGTTCCAACCCTGATCGGATAACTCTACTTGCCATTTGGTTAATACTTGCTTGAACTCTTTCAAGTCCAAATCAATTGGAGACCATTTTTCGCCATCTTTCCAAGTCAGGGTAATATGTTCAAATTGGAACACCATAGAGAGTTCTTCTCGCTCTGGCGCACTGTACATTTTGGCAATTTCGGGTGTTGCTCCCCAAGTTTCACCGACCGTGAGCAGATCTTTATCACCAAAAGTCTGTTGATTCATTTCTTGAAGCAGTGGGTGCAAACGTGGGCCATTGCCTGTGATGCCTTTATCGATCTCTTTACCAATTAAGTCGATAACATCTAAGCGGAAACCGCCGATGCCTTGGTCTATCCACCAATTCATCATCTTATGAACTTCTTGCTGAACTTTTGGGTTCTCCCAATTGAGATCAGGCTGACGTTTAGAGAATAGATGGAAGTAATATTGCTGTGTTGCTTCGTCCCATTCCCATGCACTTCCGCCGAAAATAGAACCTTGGTCATCTGGTGCGCTTCCATCTGCTTTTGCATCTCGCCAGATATAGTAATCACGGTATGGGTTGTCTTTTGACTTCTTCGCTTCAGTGAACCAAGGATGTTCATCTGAAGTATGATTAACAACGAGATCCATAACGACTTTGATATCACGATTTTTCGCTTCATCAAGTAGTTTTTTCATGTCATCCATAGTGCCGAACTCTTCGGCGATGGCTTGATAATCAGAAATATCATAGCCATTGTCGTCCATCGGTGAACGGTAGACAGGAGATAACCACAGAACATTGATACCAAGGTTTTGTAGGTAATCTAGTTTACTGATGATGCCTGGTAAATCACCAATTCCATCGTTGTTAGAATCGCAAAAGCTGCGTGGATAAATTTGATAAACAACGGCGTCATGCCACCATCTTTTGTCCATGGGAAATACCTTAATTATGTGCATTTTGATGAGGCTACTATAGAAAACAATCAGGCAAATTAAAAATAGGAAATTATTGCCTTGTTATAGAAATAAGCTATATCATGAGAAATTATAGACGTTACTTGTGTCAAACACGAATAGTGGCGAAATTACGTTCAACAAGAAATGTGATGTTGAGCAAATCGACCAACGGCTTAATGGTATAGAGAGGTGAAAATGAACAAGCCCTACCGCTATTTTTTGATGGTGGCACGTGAAGGAAACATTAAAGCGGCATCGGAAAAATTGCATATAAGCCAACCTTCACTTACTGCTGCAATTAAAAAGCTAGAATTAGATATCGGCGTTGATTTGTTCATTCGACGCTCAAAAGGGGTGGAGTTAACCAATTATGGCCGTTTATTTCAGGAGCATGTGCAAGAGCAGCAAGAGAAGCACGCTCACTTGATGCATAAGTTCACCGATATGCAGCAGCGCCATTTTGGTAAAATCAAATTAGGTACAGGTGAAGCTTGGTGGGAGCGATTTGTTCGATCTTCAGTTAAAACGTATCAAGATCAATCTCCGGGGTGTGCTTTTCATCTTGAATTTGGTAATAACCTTTCGCTGATTCATCATCTTGTTCAAGGTGATATTGATCTTTTTGTTGGTCATGAAGTGAATGGGTTGCATGAACGTTGCCGGGTTAATTTCCAACCTTTATTTCAGGAAAAAGAGGCGTTATATGTGCGCAAAGGGCATCCACTCCTCAGCTGTAATTTGAGTGTTACAGAACTTATTGAACGCCAGAAAGATTTTCCGCTTTTACGGGTTACTCCAGATCATGCGAGACACCATTCAGTACTGGCGGACCATTTAGCTCAGCACCAAATGATTCGTAAAGATGGTCAAGATAACCGATTAATTTACGATGTGGATGCAGTTCCTGCCAGCATTGATATGCTTAACATGACGGACGCTGTGATGCCTTACAGCAGTGAAATGCAACGTTGGATGGAGAGTAAAGGGATCGAAACGTTACTGGTCAATGAAGATCAAATCGGCAATGTCGGAATTTATACGAAACAGGGACATGATGATGAGAAAATTAGCCTTCTTATTGACTTAATAAAGCAAGATAGCTTGGAGAGAGGTGAAGGATGAACGCACAGGAATTTTGTATCGTGCTAACAACAACTAATCAAGAGGCGGAAACGAATCAAATAATTGAATCATTGCTCAGCCATCAACTTGCCGCTTGTATCCAGACCATGCCAATTCAAAGCCATTACGTATGGCAAGGGGAGGTATGTTCCGATAATGAGACGCTTCTTATCATTAAAACTAAAGCGTCTCTTTATAAACAAGTTGAGTCCATGATCAATGACTTACACAATTATGATGTTCCTCAGGTTGTGCAAGTCTCGATTGAAAATGGCTCGAATCCATATCTCGCTTGGTTGGATGAAACGACAAAATAGCGATTGTTTGCTCTTTATTGCTTATTGCTTATTGCTTACGATTCATCGTTCATTATTACGATGATAGCGGTTTGGTTGCCATTCGGCGTTGTATCACCATTAATATTAGTGATAATAGAGCGCCGGATGTATCACACAACATATCCTTTTGTGCGTCCCAGATATCGCCTTGAGAACCCAAAAATGCAATACCTTCTTCTCCACCAGCAAGCGCCGCATACCACCATTCAATAATTTCATATCCAGCCGCCACTGCCATCATGGCAAACAGACCAAATAACCCCGCTAATATAGGTTGGCATAGCTTTTTTCTAATCAAATATTCAGCAATTGGGTAGGCATAAAAACCAATTGAGAAGTGAGCGATACGATCGAAGTTGTTTCTTTCGGAGCCGATAAGTTGGTTAAACCAATCGAATGGAACTTCGGAAAAGGTATATTTTGCCCCGATGGTATGCAGTCCAAGCCAAATAAACATCAAAAAATAAGCGGTTCGGCTAAAAGTAAGCTTAGTTGATGCCCAGAAAATTACCCCGAGAATACCCAAAGCCGGGATGATTTCAGCGAACCAAACCGCTCGTGAATGGGGTGAATAGGCCGAAAAAATAAATATTACCGAATAGATAACCGTTAGATAGTAAAGTGCTTTATTTTTTAGAATGGATTGTGTGGGCATTGTTTATCCTGAATTGCTGAAGCTGGATTTATGATCTTATGCACATATAAAGCGTGCTTTCATGTATCGTGATATAATTTAAAACACTGTTCAATTGTATTTAATATTTCATTCAATCAGTATGTACGAATTATGTTTAAATTGTTCCTTTTCGCACACTATTTAATCTAACAATTCACATCATTTCATTAAAGTTTGATTTACATTGTTGTCACTCATAAAATCGACGGCTCAACCATATAACAAGAAAGTATAAAGTCATGAAATTGGAAACCGTTGATTACCTTGCTGATGATGCAGCAGAGCAATTTGTCAAATCACTACGTGAAACTGGATTTGGTGTACTGAAAAATCACCCGATCCCGAAAGAACTTGTTGAGTCAATTTATGAGAATTGGCAAACGTTCTTTAATTCAGAAGAAAAAAATAACTTTACCTTTAACCCTGCAACACAAGACGGCTACTTTCCACCGTCAGTATCTGAAGTGGCAAAGGGCCATACCGTTAAAGATATCAAAGAGTATTTCCATGTTTATCCTTGGGGACAAATACCGGAACAGCTAAAAGAGCAAATTTTAGATTACTACGCTCGTGCTAACGCGTTTGCGGAAGAGTTACTTGGCTGGGTAGAAGCTCATGCACCCAAAGAAGTACAAGAGAAGTTTTCCATTGCGCTTTCTGAAATGATCAATGGCAGTGATAAAACGTTGCTGCGTATTCTTCATTACCCACCAATGACAGGTGATGAAGAACCTGGTGCAATTCGCGCTGCCGCTCATGAAGACATCAATTTATTAACGGTACTTCCTGCGTCAAATGAGCCTGGACTACAAGTAAAAACTCAAGAGAATGAATGGCTTGATGTGCCGTGTGATTTCGGTAATTTGATCATTAACATTGGTGATATGCTGCAAGAAGCATCGGGTGGTTACTTCCCATCCACCACTCACCGTGTGATTAACCCATCAGGTGAACGCCAAGAGCATTCTCGAATTTCATTACCGCTTTTCTTACATCCTAAACCTGAAGTGGTTTTGTCTGAGCGTTACACAGCAGACAGTTATTTAATGGAACGCTTACGTGAATTAGGCGTGATTTAGTCAAAATATAAGTCGTATTCACATTTTAGTGGTGTGCGACAATCAAGTTAATTTCAATCGCTCAGTTAATGGGCGATTTTTTTGTCGTACAGTTCAAGAAGTCGAGTAACAATGTAATAGTTACTCGACAAATCGGCTCAATTGGATTTGAATTAAGCTGTGTATCGCCATTCTTTAAGAGCCTCATGCAAGAAAACCAAGAGATCAAAGCCACGTTTCAAACCTATATGGAAAACCCTCTGTTATGGCCCATGCTTGAAGAGCTGAAAAAACAGCCTTCGGGATGGAAAGTACATACGTTAGCATCTCACCTGAGTGAACTTGGTTATATTCCTGTTCTCGATGATAGTCCTGAGAAGGATTTGTTTAAAAAAAACTTTTTAATCATGAATGCACTTTATCAACTTCAAGAGACGCTCTACCCAGACAACTGGTTGCAAGTTGAAGCGATGAGTATTGAGTTGATGTCCGGTACGCAGTCACATTTACATGAGATTGATCTTAATGATCCTCTACGAGATTACTATACGCATTGGATAAACTATGAGGCTAACGAGGGAGAAGTGAAGCGGTTACTGAATGAGTTTTGGACTCGTTACCGCCAATCTGTCGGGAGTACTAACGGCTCAGATATGGACAGAGAAAAAGCGCTGCGCCTGTTTGAACTTTCACATGACTCTACTCAAATTCAAATTCGTAAAAAATGGCGTCGTCTTGCGTTGAAGTGGCATCCCGATAGAGAACACGGCAATGCTGAAAGGTTCAGGGTATTGTGTGAGGCATGGAATATATTACGTCACTAGAACGCGACCCTGTCACTTTGGCGGTGTAAAAGATAAAAAAAGAGTGATATGTGGTTTCAATCAACCGACATATCACTCTTTTTTATATCTTACAGAAGATAATTGACAGCAAAACTGGCGTTTAGCTTATTGCTATTTTGCTAAGAGCTAAGAGCTAAGAGCTAAGAGCTAAGAACCAAGAGCTTTAACAACAGGTTTGCTTAAGTTTTGTCTAAGCCGTTCGATATTTGTTTACTGGTTATCACTTGATTTAAATTGAGATTTGCGCATACGGTTTAGAGCGGCCATTACATCTAGTGTGCGTGGCTTTGCTAAATCACCAACATTAGGCATAGTTTGGTGCCAATCATCAGAGAGAAGTCGATTGATCTCTTGAGATGGGTTCTCTTGCCAGCCAGCATGTTGAGCCATTTGGAACCAAGTCCAACCGATAGCATTGACTTCAGAGCTTGACTCTAACTGCTCCAACGCACTCAAATCAGTAAACTCTTTACCAAAACGTAAAGAGTCTTTTCCTTTTGCGGTTACGCGGAACTTACCATCAACAAGGATGTTCATCAGAGCATTACAAAACAAGCTACGAGGTTGGAACGCTTCTAGTGAAGTTTCACACTCATTGTTTCTTTGAGATGGGTGCTGCTCGATGACTTTTTTCGCTTTTTCAGTGACATCTACCGCTTGGTAATCATGCATTTGAATCACAGTATCAGCCACATCGAGATAATCACCTGAACCGCCCATAACCACCATGGTTGAAATATTCAGCTCATCTCGTAATTGACCAATACGATCAACTAACGGAGTGATTGGCTCATCTCCTTTGCTTACCAATGCTTGCATACGTTCATCACGGATCATAAAGTTCGTTGCTGACGTATCTTCATCAATCAGTAAAGACGTTGCACCTGCTTCGATAGATTCTTGTAACCAAGCGGCTTGAGAGGTTGACCCTGAAGCATCTTGAGTCGTGAAATCAGCAGTGTCTTTACCCATAGGTAAGTGGTTAATGTAATTAGATAAATTAAGGTGGTGGACACAGCGACCGTCTTCAGCACGAATCTTCATTGCATTACGATCTGTAACGATACCTTCACGACCGTCACCAGGAATATGGTTGTAGATTGAACGCTCAATCGCATTCAATAGTGTTGATTTACCATGAAAGCCACCACCAACAATAAGCGTGATACCTGTAGGAATACCAAGGCCTTTAACGTCACCTTTATTAGGTGTGTTTAATGTAACTTCAAGAGAAGAAGGGGCAACAAAAGCAACCGCATCTTTCATTGGAAAATCACAATTACCCGCAGTACGTGGCAGAACGCTACCGTTTGCAACGAAGGCTGCCAGTTGCTTGCCTGCTAACTGGCTACGCATTGACTCTTGATCCTCAGCACATTCACAATGCTTGATCATAGCCTCAAGATTAAGCTCTCTTTCGATCGTTGAACGACGAATAAATTTTGGCAAGTAGAACGTAATAATGTTGCTCGCTTTCTTAGCCAGAATGCTTCGACCATCAGCGGGTAAGTTGATGCGGAATCGAATATCAATTCCTTCTTCTGTAAACACAACAGAAGTACTATCAAGAATCGTTTGTCCCGTTAAGGCAATAGAGATGCTGCTTTCTTGCTTGGCAAATTCCGCAAAGCTACGAGCAATAAAATCACGAGCTGCGATTTGATAAGCCGCTGATTTTTCCGTTAACCAACCTAAACCTGTTAAAGACCATGCTCTTGTCGCTCGAAAGCGAGAAGCCGAAGCAAACGGGTCGCCTTGGATATGATCGATATGAAGCTGGAAATCACCAAAGTCATACTGACCTTTGATCTGTTGATATGCACGATAGTTCTGTTTTTCAAGCTTTTTCAGCTTAGCAGTCAACTGATCCATAACGAAATTTGCCTATTAAAAAAGATAAAGGCGGCGATTATAGAAACCGCCACCTTAGGAGTAAAGGGAAACTGCATCAAATTAGTTATTGATACGTAAATTGAGTAGAGCCGATATAGTTTTGATTAATCAATCCTTGCTCGAAATCTTGGCAAGTCATTGGTTTTCCATAGAAATACCCCTGACCAATGTCACAGCCTTCATCAATGATGAAATTCTCATGTTCTTGCGTTTCTACCCCTTCAATAATCACTTTTAAATCCAATTTCTTAGCGATTTGAACAATTGAACGAACAATCTCTTCATCATCAACACTTTTATCGATTTGCTGAACAAAACTCTTGTCTATTTTTATGCAGTCGAACGGGAATTTTTTAAGGTACGCAAAAGAAGCATACCCAGTACCGAAATCATCTAAAGAGAGGGTAATACCCAGATCGTGTAAATTTTGAAGTGTATTTCGTGCGACGGCTTCATCGGCAATCAAACCGCTTTCTGTCACTTCTAGTTCTAAGTAACTAGGGGGAAGGTGATAAGTTTCCAGTAAGTGTTGTACCTGGTCGGCAAAGTGCACATTTTTTAGCTGAATAGCTGATACATTAACCGCCATCTTAAAGTGGTCAACATAATCTGACCACTCCCGTGCTTTTTCAATCGCCGCTCGTAAAACAAAATTGCCGACCTCGAAGATTAAGCCATTTTGCTCTGCCATGTGAATAAGAGTTTCATTAGAAATATCCCCAAGAACCGGATGACGCCAGCGTAAAAGTGCTTCTGCTCCTGTCCATTTATGAGAAGTAGGGCATACCTTAGGTTGGAAGTACAACATCAGGTCATCATTTCTGACTGCTTGTAACAGGTAGCTTTCAAGTTGATTAATATGAGATTGACTATCGGACAGTGATTGAGAGAAAAATCGGTATTTGTTGCCTGAATCTTTACATGCGATCATCGCTTCGTTGGCGTGTTTCAAAACATCACTTGCGATTTGTCCATCTTTGCCAGTGGCAATACCAATAAAAGCATGTAAGTGGATTTTATCGTTTTCAATAAAGAACTCGGAATGCCCAACCTCAATTAGCTTATGGCACAAAAGCTCCAAATGCGTGGAGATATCGTTGGCTCTTATTGCGATAGCAAGGTCGATTGATGTTGGTCTCGCGGTGATTGTTTCTATAAGGTCGATTCCACCAATATGATCACGATAGCGTTTTAATACCTCGTCGAAGGCATGGTAGCCATACTTGGCTTGAATACGCCGCCCATTAGTAAAACCAATATGTATCACTGCAATCTCAGAGGTGTTCCCAACTCGATTTTTCATCAACTTATCAAGTTCAGTTTCAAAAGCGTTTCTGTTTAAGAATCCGGTGCCAGAGTCATGGCTTTTTTGGTATGAGATCTGTTGTTCAGCGGCTTTACGCTTATCGATTTCTTGATTAAGTGAGTAGTTTAGACTGGCTAAGTCCTTTGTTCTGGTTTTTACTCGGTATTTGAGTTCATCATTGAGACAAAGTAGTTTCGCATGTTGATAGAGTGTTGTGAGTTGCGATTCGATAGAAATTCGAAAGCTTTCTAACAATTCACGATACATAGGAGAGTAATGATTTTCTTTGCTGTCTAAAACACAGATGGTGCCGAAAGCATCGCCATTTGGCCAGTTCAATGGGATCCCGCAATACGAAATCATACCGAGGGCAATATCAGGGTTTGATTTCCATTTATCATCTTTAAGGGCGTTGGGCACAAGCAGTTCTGAATTTGAATTAATGACGGTTTCACAATAGAGCCCCTTACCCAGTGACTCGCTATCACCAGTTAAGTAAGGGTTTTCGGGAGAGTTGCTTCGACAGAACACTTCAATGTGCTTAGGATGAACTCGCATGATCAGCGCCGAAGGTACAGAGATAATTTCGGCTAATAAATCCACAATATTCTGCCAGCCAAGCTGCATGTTCTCAGGAATTGACAACTCTTGCGTATTGATTCTTGTCATATCGTTATGGATATCCTTATTGTTATGTATTGCAAACCCTTCCTAGGCTTGATGATATTCATCATATATTGATAATCTGAACAATATACCCTAAGTATACGAAGGGTTATTCAATGTAACAAAAAAAAGTCCCAAATAAATATTGGGACCTTAACCATTTGATATTGTCTTAAAAATAAGAAGACATTATAAATTAACACCTTAAGATATATGTTAAGGCTCTAGCAGTTCAAGATCTCCCATCGAAATCGGTTTGGAATAATCTATATTGGCAAAGGAAAAGCCGTTAAGTTGCATGAATTCATGTTTAAATCCACGATAATCCCCAATCTCGGCAAAGTTAGTCTCATTCATTTTTGACAATAATTGTGAAACTTCATGCTGTGTTTCAGGATCAAGCTCTTTGTCATCCATTCTTAACAGACGCTCACCATCTACAGGGACTTTATCTTGACCGAATAACTTACTTGAGAAAAGGCGTTGCATCTGTTCGATACAACCTTCGTGTGTCCCTTTTTCTTTCATTACTTGGTATAGAGCCAAAATGTATGGGCTTAACCCCGGAATGAAAACGCTCGCCTTTGTCACTAGAGCCTTACAAACCGTTGCGTAAGCACCACCATCAAAGTTAGCGAGTTTTAAATTCAGCGAATGGCTAGTTTGGTGTAAATCGATTTTGGCCCGGCCCAATGTTCCGTCGAGATAAATAGGGTGGGTGACTTCAGGGCCGATGTAAGAAAATGCGATAGTTTGGCAACCTTGAGCAATAGACTCGGTGTTGATCAAGGTGTCAATCCAACGCTCCCAATCCTCACCCCCCATGACTTTAACGGTGGCATCCGCTTCTTCTTCCGATGCCGCTTCAATTTCAGCTTCTATCCATTGGTCTGTTTCTAAATCAATCGATGAACCCGTGACATTGTCACCTATAGGTTTTATTGCAGAGCGCCAAAACTCACCATTATCTTTTGGTCTAACGCCAGCGGCTAAGCTGTAAATGACTAAATCTACTTCACCTTCAAAATATGTCTCTATCGCCTCGATCACTTGCTCTTGAACGGTATTTGAAAATGCATCACCGACAATATTAACGGCAACGCGGCCTTCATGTTCTGCTTGCTGCTTGAAGAATATATTGTTGTACCAACCAGCAGTACCAACGCCTTTCTCCGATGGTCCTCTTTCAAATGAGACACCAATTGTATCTGCTTTGCTTCCGCCAAAGGTTGCGGCAATACGAGAAGCTAAGCCAAAACCGGATGATGCGCCAATAATTAGAACACGTTTAGGGCCATCAACAATCTGTTCTGCATTTTTAACATATTGGATCTGCTGCTTGATGGATTCTTCACAGCCATACGGATGGGCTGACCGTGCAACAACCCCTTTAATTACTGGTTTGATGAGCATATTTTTATCCTAAATTCGCTAGCGTTTCCGACTCTATTTGTAGACTTTAAGCCGCGTTATGAATTCAGAATATCGTAAAGCTTTGTAAACTTTATTGAGCTAAACCAGTAAAATCTGGAATGTTAACTAATTCTTGCGCAACAAATCGAGCTATCCACGGCTGTGCGATCGGTTTCGGGTGAAGTCCGTCATTCATCATCCAAGAGGGTTGTTGAATCACATACTCAAGAAAAAATGGGAGTAGAGGGACGGATTGCTCTTCTGCTATTGCAGGGTAGATTTCGTAAAACGCTTTGCTATATCGCTTGCCATAGTTAGGTGGCACTTGAATCTGCATTAATGCAATATGAGCACCTGCATCTTTACTCATTTGAATCAATGATGTGAGGTTCTTTTTAATTAACTGAGGAGGAAATCCGCGTAAGCCGTCATTAGCACCTAGCTCAATAATGACCCAGTTAGGTTTATGTTGATTAAGTAACTCAGGCAAGCGAGCTAACCCATTACCTGTTGTATCACCAGAGATACTGCCGTTAATCACAGTAACCGGTTGGTTGTTGGTTAACGAAGCTTGCTTTTGTAGCTCGTTTGGAAGAAGGCTAGGCCAACTATCTTCAATCGCCATTTGATAGCCCGCACTTAAGCTATCCCCAAGTACAAGAAGAGTGTTACTTTGTGAATTAGAAGCAACAGCATTACTAGAAAGTAGAACAATTAAAAAAAAGGAAAATAGTCGAGTCATGCATACATCCATTATTAAAGCCAAATCTGTTTCAAAACTAGTCTCTACTAATCAAGAGCATTTAACAATATTAGATGACGTTAACCTTGAAATCTTAAGTGGCGAGTCTGTTGCGATTGTTGGTACCTCAGGGGCCGGTAAGTCCACTCTTATGACCCTGCTTGCGGGGCTAGACACGCCCACAGCTGGTGAAATCCATTTACTCGGTAAACCTTTATCCACGTTAACCGATGAAGCGAGAGCCGCAATCAGAAGCGAATCGATTGGGTTTGTGTTTCAGAGCTTTTTGTTGATCCCTAGTCTAACTGCATTAGGCAATGTCACTCTACCTTGTCTGCTAAAAGGAGAAGAGGAAGATACTGAGCGAGCATTGGCGCTATTAGCATCTGTTGGCCTGTCTGAGCGTGTCGACCACTTGCCTTCTCAATTATCGGGAGGAGAGCAGCAACGTGTCGCTTTAGCTCGCGCCTTTATGATTAAACCTAAGATCCTGTTTGCCGATGAACCTACAGGTAATTTGGACCAGCAAACCGCAGCGAAAGTGATTGAGTTACTGTTTGAGTTGAATCAGCAGCACGGGACGACGCTAGTTCTAGTGACTCACGATCTAGAATTATCAAAACGATGTGATAGAACACTTCATATGAAAAATGGTGTCCTTGAGGAGTTCAATCATGATCAAGGCTAAGGGAGCGAAGTTGAATCGTCGACTATTCTCTTGGAGTTCTGAGGAAATCCGTCATGGTCAGTTGTGGCCGATCTCTATTGCACTAACACTAATCATTGCGTGTATTTTTGCATTATCAGCTCTAGCAGAAAGAATGGAACAGGTAATCGTGAAGCAGGGCAAAGATGCGTTGACCGCAGATAGCGTCTTTGTTTCTGCAAATCCAATTCCAGACGTCCTGATTGCACAGAGTCTAGTTGAAGGTCTTGAAACTTCCGAGCTTACTCGATTTGCCACCATGGCATTCAGTGATAATGGGATGCAACTGATCACCGTCAAAGCCGTGGAAAGTAATTATCCATTGCTTGGTGAGCTGATTTTGGGAAGCCAAGCGGATCAACAAAATAAGGTGAAGCAAGGAGAACTTTGGTTAGATGAAAGAATTTTTGCACAGTTAAACGTATCAATCGGTGACAATGTCACGGTTGGTGACGCGGATTTTTTAGTCAGTGGTCGAATCGTACAAGAACCTGGGCTCAGTTTTAACCCGTTCCAACAGATGCCTACGGCACTAATCAATATGGACGACATCGAAAAGACAGGGGCAATTCAACTCGGAAGCCGGGTTCAACACCGACTATTTCTAGCGGGTGACAGTGATGCTATTTTGCGAATTCAAGAGAGTATTGAATTGACGCCCAGTGATCGATGGCGTGACCAAAATACAACAAGCCGAACTAACGAAGTATTTAATAGAACAAAGCAGTATTTATCATTAACGGTTGCGATTGTGATTATCATGGCCGCGACAACGCTTGTACTAACTTGTCAGCATTACGTTGCCAGTCGTAGACAAACAATTGCGATGTTAAAAAGCATTGGGGCAAGTCAAGGGTGGATCGCTCGTTGGCTCATTATCCAAGTTATTCTGTTATTAGTGATTGGCGTTGTTTTAGGATTAGCGATTGGTGTTGGCCTTGAAATGCTTCTTAGGATCCCACTCTCTGATCTACTGCCGACACCACTTCCAGAGTATGGCTACAAACCTGCATTGATCTCAGTGTTAGCAAGTGTTGCGATTGGCGTGCCTGCTCTTGGTATTCCGCTTCTCGGCTTGCTTAATACTTCCGCAATGAATGTTATGCAGCCTGATAATCAAGCCACAACAGATTATAAGCACTGGTTGTTGTTACTGGTTCCGGTTGTCCCTATGATCTTTGCTTATGGCTCCAATTCTCTGGTTTGGATTGTTATTGGTGGCATCTTTGTATTGTTTATCGTCCTTGCGCTGCTTAGCATCGGAATAACAAAGACGATGGTGAAATTACCGTTATCGACATCAATGAAGTTAGCGTTAAGCCGCATCAACCGCTCTTCAACCGCCAGTGGACTTCAGTTTGGAGCACTTGCACTGTCACTTATGCTTTTGTCAGTAATTTGGTTGGTTCGAACGGATCTACTTGCCGATTGGCAACAGACATTACCTGCAGATGCGCCGAATGCCTTCGCCCTAAACATTGCGCCATATGAGAAAGAGGCTTATCTTGCGGCACTTGATGAGCAACATATTGATCGCTCTCAAGCCTTTCCCATCATTCGGGGCAGACTTTCAGAAGTTAATGCAAAACCAGCGAAAAGCCAAAATGAAAACGAAGAAGAGACGGATGTTCTCAGCCGAGAATTGAACTTTACTTGGGGAGATCAATTACCTGTTTATAACGACGTGATTGCAGGGGAGTGGACGTCAACTAAAGGTGTTTCTGTCGAGTCTGAAGTGGCTGAAGATTTAGGCATACAGCTCGGTGATGAGCTTACTTTCGTCATAAATAGTCAGACGGTTATCGCGACAGTTAACTCTATTCGTGCGGTTGAGTGGCGAGTGATGAAGCCGAATTTCTATTTCATTTTCACTCCAGATCTTCTGCAATCTATTCCATCAACTTGGTTAGTCAGTTTTCGAGCAGAAGAGAGTGATCAGGCTCTGTTACAGCAACTATCTAGAGAGCATCCAACCGTGAGCCTTATGGATATAAGAATGATGGGAGAAAAGATACAGTCGCTTCTTACTCAAATCATCTGGTCCATTACCGTACTTGCTGGTTTAGGGGTGATTGCAGGCCTATTGTTAATATTTACTTTATTAAGGCTGAGCTTGTCTCAAAGACAGCAGGAAATCCGCTTGTATCGAACCTTAGGAGCGAGTAAAAAACGTATCACTCAAACTATTTGGAGTGAATATGGTTTGATGGCGCTCGTTGCAGGTCTCGTTGCCAGTTTGGGGGCTGAGTTGAGTGTGGCTAGTTTAATGAATTATGGATTTGAGCTGACACCTAAATTTCATCCATTATTGTGGATAGTTTTACCAGTTATCACTTTTATTACCCTTGCTGTGGTGGTTAATTCTCTTATTAAGCGCTTGTTAACCCCCGTAAATAAAGGGATCAGCTAACATTAATGAATAAGTTATCCCAGTTATCCACAAAAACGGTGGATAACATTTGGGATAACTTGAATTTGTAAATCTATCAATCCTCGCTAAGCCTCAATCTACAAGAGTTACACTCAATTTGCTTTCATTTATGGACTGAATTAATTAGGCTGGATAAATGAGTCAAGAAGAAATTTTAGTATTTTTGTTCTAGTAAATAATAATGAGAAACTAATCCCTTAATCAAAATGTGTTTTTATTCTTCTCGTTTACTCAGTAGAATACGCACTGCTCATAATCTGGTTGATTTTTACTGACCACAGCCTATAAATCATATAGTTAAGCTCATGATATTGAATACTAAGATTCACCCTAAGCGTAAAATTGCAATCATTGGAGGTGGAATTGCCGGCTCTACAGCAGCAATTCATTTGTCTGAGATGGGATTAGATGTCACTTTACTAGAGAAAGGCCCAAGCTTAGTAAATGGCCCACCAATATGTCACTTACATGCGGGTGGCAATTTGTATCGTGAGATATCTGAACAGCAGTGCCTTGAGTTACTTCGTCAATCAATTGAAACGGTTCGTCTTTATCCGCATTCGCTGAATATCCGACCAACCGTTATTGCAGTTCCTCATTCTGATAGTGGCGACCCTAATGAACTCCTGCCACGTTTGAAAAGTGTTGCAAATGCGTACCAATCACTCGTCGAGGAGAGTATTGATAATCAGGTTCTTGGCGATCCGAAAGATTATTATAAGCTTTACTCATTGTCGGATTTGCAGGAATTAGCCCTAAAAACCCAACCTAAACAGCCCCGATCGATCGATGACTGGGTCATTCCTTTCGCTCAATACACAGATTTAAGCGCTCTAAAGTATCCAGTTGTCGCGGTTCAAGAGTTTGGGATGAGTGTATTTCGTCTATCAGCAACAGCAAACATTGCACTAGAAAGAAACCCTAATTGCACTGTGATGACAGAAACGTCGCTGACTAACGCTCAATGGAACCAAGACCATTGGACGCTCTCTTATGAGCAAGTATCTGGTCACACTTCTACTTTTGAAGCGGATTTTCTGATCAATGCGAGCGGTTTTGAAACTGGAAAAATTGACGACTATTTAGGAAAGCAAAGAGATCGGTTAGTTGAATTCAAAGCAGCCTACGTAACTCATTGGCCAGATTGCAGTGATGAATGGCCAGAGGTTATATTCCACGGGCCAAGAGGTACACCACAGGGCATGGCCCAATTAACACCTTATGCTGATGGGTATTTCCAATTGCATGGTATGACAGAAGGGATCACTCTGTTTGAGGATGGGCTTGTGACCTCCGACTCATCATCATCTCAACCTCAACTACCAAAGCGTTTACTTAAAAAGATCAATTCCGGTTGGTCTAACGAGGTTATTCATCAGCGCTCTACAAGTGCGATAGAGCATATGAGTCAGTTTATACCTTCATATATGAGTTCAACGGTAGCTGGAAAACCGTTATTCGGAGCTCAACAAATTCCGGGAAGTGATCCGAGTTTACGTGCGGCGGACGTTTCGTTTGAAGGTGAAAGGTATGCCAGAATCGAGGTCGTAAAAGCGTCTTCAGCACTTGAAGCTGCACGTAAAATTTCGACATTCTGGTTTGATTCATTAGGATTTGAAGGCGATGAAACCTTACCGTCCAGTTACCCTGTCACTTGTGATTTATCTCGCCATGAGGTTGAAGAGAGGGCTCTGCAACTTGCAAAGGAACGTCATTACCCACAATCTTTAGCGAAAATATCAGGGGTTAAATCCCAAAATAGTTAAATATAATCAAATGGATAGTAAGCCATTTGCCTTTCTATCCATTATCTTAACTTGAAACTCTTTCAAGAGTGCTAATGGTAGTGACCCATTCGTTTCATTGTTTCTTAGTATCCAAAGAAATTTGCCCACTGACACCATACATCCTGTAATCCAAGCCGATCACCACGAGTAAATTGAACTTGTTGTCCCGGTTTCGCTTGTGCTAGTCGGGGTAAGTCAATTCTTGCGACACAGCCTAGTTTCGGGTAGCCACCAATCGTTTGTCTATCATTAAGTAAGATTATTGGATGTCCATCGCTTGGAACTTGAACCGCCCCGAGAGCGATCCCTTCTGATAGTATTCCATTGTAAGGTGTAGATATCATCGTTCCAGATAATCGATAACCCATGCGATCTGAGTTTTGATCCACCGTAAACTTATTCGAATAAAAACTATTCTTCGCTTTAGCCGAAAAGTCATCACATTGGTAGCCTTCAATGACTCGTAAATTTAAGGGTAAGTTGTAGTCTGGTTTGAATCGAAATGTGAGGCTAACGGGCTTAAAATTTTTGACTTCATGAAGATGAAAATGCAATTCATCGTCAGATCTAAGGGGCAAACCATCAAAATGGACACCTCCGAGTTTATCCCTCACAACGGTAGAGCAACTGCCTAATTGAGCTGGGGTAATGAATCCTCCTTTGATGGCCAGATAACTTCTCAGTCCATTGATTGGAAGCCCAAAAGTGAGCATTTGTCCTTTGTAAGCCGCAAAACTACTCCAATTATCAATCGCCACTCCATCAAGCTTTGCTTGGAGATCACCACCACAAATAGCAAGAAGGCAGTCATTTTGAACCTGAAACTCAGCCTGACCGAGAGTAATTTCTAGGGTGGCTAAATTGACAGTATTTCCCAATAAATAATTTGCCCAACTATACGCATAGTCATCAACAGGGCCACCTTGTGTGATGCCGTGTTGTGATAGGCCAAAGCGCCCGAAGTCTTGAATTAAGCTAAGCTGGCCTGGTTTATTGATTTTTATCGTGTTCATTGTTTGTCAGCCTCTTTAATCACACCGCCTAATGATAAGAATGTCGATTCATCAATGGATTCAAATTTAACGCTATCACCGATATTAAATGGGCAAATTTCAGCTGAGTCTGGGCGGTATAATTCAAGTGGGCAATTGCCAATGATATTCCATCCACCAGGAGAATGATTTGGATACACCGCGGTCTGTCTATCAGCAATACCAACACTGCCTTTTTGAACATACACGCGTGGCGTTTCTAACCTTGGTAGCTTTAATTTCTCATTTAGCCCAGACAAAAAAGCAAAGCTAGGAGCGAAGCCTATGGCGCTAACCGAATAGACTTCAGAGGTATGTAGCTCAATCAGAGTTTCAAGAGTGATTCCAATACTTTCGTATCGGCTGATGTCAGGGCCAACTCTATGCGAATAGTAGGTCGGAAGGGTGATGGTTTTGGGGCTAAGTTTTGAGGGTTGATGTTCATCTGTGTTTAACATCAACTCGTGTAACTGAGCGATGATTTGAGATTCTGAAATTCGGTAAGGTAGATAATCAACTAAAATGGAACAGTACGATGGGGTAACGTTCATTATCGACGTTTGAAACTGATAACGAATTAAATTCGCGGTATAACCAACCAGCGCGAGTGATTGGGCCGTTATGGGTAATTCAAATCGCAGCATAACACTGCATTCGGCAACGGGGTTGATGGTATAGGAATCAGGTCGCAAATCACTCCTCCTTACGTTTGTGTGAGTGCTTGGCTTAATCTTTGAATCAGTGCAATGGACGCGGGATTATCTCCATGCACACAGAGCGTATCTACTTCTAATTGTAATGTTTCGCCACTCAATGTGGTTACGCTACCGTAATTGGATAACTGCATCGCTTGGTTAAAAATATCATCCGCATTATGATAAACCGCACCTGTTTGATTTCTTGGTACAAGTGAGCCGTTCGTTTGATATGCGCGATCCGCGAAAGCTTCGAAAAGGAGTGGAACATCGTATTTATCTGCAATATCGAGATAAATTTGATTGTTTGGTGTCGCAAGCGTCATAAGGGGTAAACCAAAAAGAGAAACGGCTTCTACAATCGCTTCAAATATCGCCTTGTCTGCGATCATATCGTTATAAAGAGCGCCATGGGGTTTTACGTATTTTATCTTCGCACTTTTAAGCTTTGCGATACCGAGTAACGCGCCCACTTGATAAGCCACCAATTCGGTAATTTGCGCGCACGTGTGGGGGATGGAACGTCGGCCAAACCCTTGCAAATCTTGGTAAGCGGGATGAGCACCAACATCAACGTGGTAGTGTTTTGCTAATGCTATGGTTTTTGCCATTACTTGGGGATCTGAAGCATGAAATCCACAAGCAATATTGGCCATATCAATCCAAGGCATGATTTGTTCATCAGCCCCCATTGTCCAATGTCCGTAGCTTTCACCCATGTCACAATTTAACGTTATCTTTGGTCTATTCAAGGAGATTAACACTCGCATTTTTACAGTTGATTCACGTTGCTCTATTTGGATTTCGTTGTCTGTGATCCCCTTCATTTTTATTAACAAAACAACCAATTAAAGTGACCGCTCATAATTAAGAAAAATGTCACATTTAAAAACTGTAAAGCTGAGATAGTGTAAATATCTGAGAGAGTTAGGTACACTAATCGCAAATAGACAGTTGGTATTTAATAATGAAAATATTAGTAACAGGCGGAATGGGTTACATCGGTAGTCATACCTGCATCCAAATGCTAGAAGCTGGGATGACCCCCGTCATATTTGATAACCTTTATAATAGCAAACAGAGCGTTCTAGAGCGTATCGAGAAAGTATCGGGCGTTCGTCCTAAATTCATTCAAGGCGATATTCGAGATAAAGCACTGCTTATTGATGTGTTGAAAGAGAATGAGATACAAGGCGTAATCCACTTTGCAGGCCTTAAGGCTGTTGGCGAATCAGTGCAAAAACCACTGGAATACTACGACAACAATGTAAATGGTACTCTAGTCCTTGTTGACGCGATGCGTGAAGCCAATGTTAAGACTATAATCTTCAGCTCATCGGCTACTGTTTATGGTGATCCTGCATCTGTGCCGATTACCGAAGATTTCCCGACCAGCGCAACTAACCCATACGGTCGAAGCAAACTGATGGTTGAAGAGTGTTTGGCTGACTTCCAGAAAGTAAACCCAGATTGGAGCATCACGCTATTACGTTATTTTAATCCTGTTGGTTCGCACCCATCAGGTGAGTTAGGCGAAGATCCGCAAGGCATTCCAAATAACCTAATGCCATTTGTTTCTCAAGTTGCTGTCGGCCGACGTGAATTCCTCTCTATTTTCGGAGGAGACTACCCAACGAAAGATGGCACAGGGGTTCGTGATTACATTCATGTCATGGATCTTGCTGATGGACACATTGCGGCACTGCAGAAAAAGGCAAATCAGCCTGATTTGCATATCTATAATCTTGGAACTGGCAATGGTTCTAGTGTATTGGATATGGTCTCTGCTTTTGAAAAGGCGTCAGGCAAGAAGGTTCCTTATAAACTTGTCGAAAGGCGAGCTGGGGATATTGCAGAATGTTGGGCAGATCCAAGCAAAGCGATAACCGAGTTAGACTGGAATGCTAGTCGTACTTTAGATCAAATGACCGCAGATACTTGGAATTGGCAGTCTAAGAACCCTGATGGTTTCCCTGATTTCTAGACAACTAAAGGCACATGATTGTGCCTTTATTGATCCAAATCGTTTAAATAGAGAAGAAGATGGTTAAAAACTATCATATTTCACAATTAATGTTACAATTGTTAAGTATCTTATTTTTTATCATGAATTTTGTTTTGATTGGGGAATCGTCATGGAACTTGGTTTAATCGTCGTTTTTATTATTGCAGCCGCTGTAATGGTAAAAAAAGAGATGGCGAATAAATAATACAATTTCATTCAACTTATTCTTTTATTTACATTTTTAGAATGAAATAATAAAAAAGTCAGCTTATGCTGGCTTTTTTATTTTTGTCTTACATATCTCTAATTTATCTGGGAGCCTCAATGCAAAGTCCAATTACACTAGAAGCATTACACATACTTGATGCGATTGAACGCAGAGGCAGTTTTGCGGCTGCAGCGAATGAGCTTGATAGAGCACCATCCTCATTGAGTTACCAGATACAGAAATTAGAACAAGATTTAGACATCATGATTTTCGATCGCTCTGGTCATAAAGCGGCGTTCACCGATGCTGGTAGCCTGATCTTAGAGAGAGGTCGTCAGATTTTATCGGCTACTGAGAAGCTAGTGAGTGATGCGACTATCTTGGCCAACGGATGGGAGCTCGATATCACTATTGCGTTTGACGGCATCATCCCTGTTTCAAATTTCTTTAAATTGGTTGATGAGCTAGGGAAAATCAGCAAGACCCGCATTCGCTTACAAGAAGAGATCTTAGCGGGATGCTGGGAGTCTTTAGTCACTGATCGTGCAGACTTGTTAATTTGTCCTAGGCTTGCAACTATCCCACAAGAGATGAAAACGGAAGACATTGGTAAAATGGAAATGATGTGGGTTGCAGCTACTGATCACTATATTCACAAACGCAAAGGTGAGTTTGATCAGGCTGCGCGAGAAAAATATCGAGTGATCGCCATTGCCGATACAGCAAGAGATCAACCGGCAATCAGTGTGAATATTTTAGAGAAGCAACCTCGGTTGACTGTTACCAATTTCCAAGCAAAACTTGATGCTTTAATTACAGGATTAGGCATCGGAACTCTTCCGGTTCAAGTTGCACAACCACTGATTGAAAATGGTCAATTAAAACAAATCGAGGGTAGTGAAACTCGCGAGATCGACCTAGTTCTGGCATGGAAACGCAGTAATATTGGTGAAGCTAAATCGTGGTGCATTCAATATCTTAAAAGAAATTGGTCACTTGTTTAGCACCAAAACCATATCAGCCGTCCCATCTTCAAAATGTACATCTAGCTCAAATCCTAGTTTTTGAGCTAGCATCAACATGCCTCTATTTGTAGGCATCGTCATTCCTGATATTTGGCCAGTCCCTTTAGATTCACAGTAGGTAATGATCTTTGTCATTAATAACTTACCTAGACCGATCCCTTTAAGATCTGAACGGATCAAAATAGCAAATTCAGCATCAGTATTATCTGGATTAATTAAGGCTCTAGAGACGCCGATGATCTTTGGATCACTTGAAAAGTTTTCTACAGCGACAAATGCCATCTCACGGTCATAATCTATCTGTGTAAAGTTTGCTAAAGCTTCGTGGTTGAACTCGCCAACATCACTAAAAAATCGCTTATACAGATCTTCTTTCGATACATTTTTAATAAAATCGGCATGAAGGGGCTCGTCTTCAGGCAGAATTGGCCTTAATAAAATACGTCGATCGTCTTTAGTTAAAATGATTTCTTCAGATTCAATAGGGTAAGGTCGAATGGCTAAACGTTGCTGTGCATCACCAACATATGGTTTCAACGACAAGTCAGCATCCAGGATCACAAACTCATCCCCATTAGCTAATAGTGGATGTATGTCCAGTTGATGGATCTCAGGGCAATCCACAATCATTTGAGAAATCCTAACGAGGAACTCTGAGAGCCCATCGATGTTAATTGGTTCAGGTAATTTTTGTAGACGAATATTGCCTTCTTTGATCGCTCGGACGATGAGATAACGCGCCAGGGTCATGTTCAAAGGAGGAAGCGCAGCCGCAGCATCAATTGATTCGTCCCACTCTGATCCCCCTTGTCCAAGTAAGATGACAGGGCCAAAAATGGGGTCAGTTTTAACCTTAATCCTCAGTTCTTGCCCGCCGGCTAATTTTGCCATCCCTTGGATAAGAAGGCCGTGTATATTGGCTGTAGGATAGGAGAGTTGAGTACGATCCAATATAGCTTGTGCAGCATTTGCTACTTCTGTGCTGTTTCTTAAACTCAGTACCACGCCTTGAACATCTGATTTATGTGCAATATCAGGAGAGCGCAGTTTGACCGCTACAGGGTAACCGATTTTCTCTGCGATATGGACAGATTCAATCGGATCTGAAGCAATCCAAGTTGGCAGGGTGGATAAGCCATAATGGTTGAGTAAGGGGCTGATCTGATGAGTATCCAAAGAATCGTTACTCTGCAGCAATTGATCACCGATCCAACGACGAGCTAGTTCAACTTTACTCAAATCAACATGTTCCGCTGTGGTTGGGGTTTCCATTAATTGCTTTTGGTTTCGTCGGTATTCGACTAAATGCATAAATGCCACGACGGAACTTTCAGGGGTTCTATAGGTTGGTATTCCGGCCTGAGTGAACAACTGCCTTGCGGGTTTAGCGGTTTGTTCGCCAGTCCAATTAGTCAATATATTGAATCGTTTATGACGTGGATGAGCTTTAATTGCGTCAATGACGGCATGCGCTGTCTCCATTGAATGAGCAACCGCAGAGGGGCTATGCATGATAAGAATCGCGTCAATATCATCGCTATCGAGCAGAGTATTTAACGTATTAACATAGCGAGTTTTATCCGCATCCCCCATCATGTCTATTGGATTGTTTTTGGACCAGCTATATGGCAATAGACCATCAAGCGTTGATATTGTTTGCTCATTTAAAGTCGCTAACTTTCCGCCTCGGTTGAATAAGGTATCAACAGCCATAATGGCAGGGCCACCACCATTGGTCATTACCGCCAAACGTTCGCCACGTAAAGGTACGGCATGAGTTAAGGTTTCAACTGCAGCAAACAATTCATGAGTATTCTTTACTCGTAGCATGCCTGTTCTTCTAATCGCTGAGTCATAAATGATGTCTAACGTATCATCCCCACCAGTATGAGCTTTTGCTGCAATTTTACCGGCACTCGTGGTACCCGCTTTGAGAACTAGAATTCGTTTATTCCTTGATGCAGCACGAGCTGCTGACATAAATCTTCGTGCATCTTTAATTGTATCGACATAGAGCAAAATAGCCTCGGTATGGCTATCAACACTTAAGTTATCGAGAAGCTCGGCGAAATCGATATCAACGCCATTACCAATAGAGATAAAGGCAGAAAAACCAATCTGCTTATCATTTGCCCAATCAAGAATGGTTGTGCATACCGCCGCAGATTGGGAAACAAAAGCGATTTTGCCTCTAAGAGCGGTGACAGGGGAAAAGGAACAATTGAAATTTATCCAAGGAAGAATCAACCCTAAACTGTTAGGACCAAGCAGTCGAATATTATTTTCCTTCGCAATAGTTGAACACTCATCACTTATTGTTTGGCCACTACTGCCAATGAGGTGCATATCCGAAGAAAGTACTATCACAACAGGAATTTTTTTATTCGCTAATTCGGTGAATAACTGAGTGTTACGTGTGGCATGAGTACACAAAATGGCAATATCAGGCACGATAGGAAGGGATGGAATATCTTTATAAGCAAGAACCCCACAAACCGACTTAAATTTCGGAGAGACGGGCATGATGGCGCCTTCAAACCCACCTTGCAGTAGATTTTTCATCACAATAGAGCCCGCTCTAAATGGTTTTTGCGAAGCGCCGATGACCGCAACCGATTTTGGCTTTAGCATTTGATTGAGATTGTTCATATCAAACTCCATGTGATGAAATGTTCTAATCTTAGCCTATGCAAGAGAGCAAAAAGACAGCAGTTGGCAGGGCTGTGATCAATAACAGCACATCATCCGCTGAGTTTGTGTAATACGTCACACAGTAATGGTATATAATGTCACTGTGAACTTGATTCTATGGGCCGCTATCGGCATGATTTATAGTAATTTCTCATTAAGGCTTAGATTATTCCATGAAAAAAATTGCGATTGTTAGCTTATCAATGCTCTTAGCTGCATGTGTTTCTGAAAACTATGTAACAGACGTAACTTCAGACAGTTACCGCGAAGAGTATAAAACTGCTGAAGTGATGCCTCCTGTGGTATCTCAAGGTGTTCCTGCGATGAGTGTTACTGAAGAAAATGTGGATAAAAACGTGGTCAAAATGTCTCCAGCATCTAATGCCGAGATGAACGTTGTTCAGCAAACTCCAGTTAAGCAGCAAGCGTCTGTGATCATCACACCTCCGACGAAAAAGCAGGCAATGATGAATCCAAGGTTTGGTTATACCATTCAAGTGGTTGCAGTTGGAAGTCAGTCAAAAGTGGACCAGTTTTCAAGTAAGTTGCCTAGAAGTAATCAGCCAATTTGGGAAAACTATAAAGTTGTTAATGGAACAAAATGGTACACCGTACTATACGGTGACTACGCGACAAAACTTGATGCTAAAACAGCAATCCAGTCGCTGCCAACTGAATTCAAACAGCTTAAGCCTTTCGTTAAGAGTATCGACGCAATCAAAAACTCTGAGTTCCCAACTCTAAACAAGTTGAATTAACAGAGACACATAAAAAGGGCCGGCAGGTCCTTTTTTAATATCCCATGCAAATAGAACTAATATGCTTAGTCGTTAACCAAACGATTTCTCTTGCAGTGATTTGTGGACAAAACACTGTAAATTTAAGAGCTAAGTATTATTATGGACTCAATAGAATAACGTGACATCTCGGACAGATTTACATGACTAGTACAAACATCCTTTTATTGTGTGGCGGAGGCTCTTCTGAGCATGAAGTCTCACTCGTTTCAGCTAACTATCTACAACAAGAGTTAGAAAGCGTTTCTGATTTCAATGTTACCCATGTTGAAATAACAGATGACGGCTGGATAGAGAAGAGTGGCGACAGAGTTCATTTAGATTTACATACTGGCGAATTATGCTCAGAAAGTACAAAGACTAAAATAGATTTCATTGTACCTTGTATCCACGGTTTCCCTGGTGAAACGGGTGACATCCAGTCGATGTTTGAATTGTCTGGGATCCCATACTTAGGTTGCGGACCTGAAGCAAGCAGCAATAGCTTTAATAAAATCACCTCAAAGCTTTGGTATGATGCATTAGGCATCAAAAACACGCCATATCTTTTCTTATCAGCAAATAATGATGAGAGCCTTCGTAAAGCCACTTTAGCTTTCGAAAAGTGGGGCAAAGTTTTTGTAAAAGCAGCAAGACAGGGATCATCTGTTGGTTGTTACAGTGTGACTAAAATTGACGAATTGCTTCCTGCAATCAGCAATGCATTTAATTATTCAGAGCAGGTGTTGATTGAAATGTCTGTCACACCACGTGAACTTGAAGTTGCCGCCTATGAGATGGATGGAAAAATTTATATTTCTAAGCCCGGTGAAGTTATCGCTCCAAATGGCGAGTTCTATACCTACGAAGAAAAATACAGTTCAGATAGCCACTCCGTTACTGAAATCGAAGCATCGAATTTATCAGAGTCTCAAATAGCTGAGATTCAACAAAGTGCTCTACGCGTATTTACACAGATGAAATTGCGCCATTTGTCACGGATTGATTTTTTCTTAACCTCTGATAATGAAATCTATCTAAATGAAGTCAATACATTCCCTGGAATGACGCCTATATCAATGTTCCCCAAGATGGTTGAACATAATGGGCACACATTTAAAAGTTTCCTAGAATCATGCGTTAGAAACAGTTTAGCCAACTAAATCTGCCGTAGAATATGTTCGCTTCAAGAAGAGGCGAGCATGAATAGCTTAAGTAAAATGCATTGTTTGAAATCGCTCTAATAAGTGCAAAGCACAGTGTGTTATCATCAAATCGCCACTACCAGTTACCCTGTAACATAAAATCGATCGTCATGACAAATATTGAATATAATTATACTAATTACTTGATAACTCATAATTAGCAATTATTATTATTTTAATAATGACTATAAAAGATTGAATTTAATGGCTATTACAAATTACAAAGGCTTCAACATACAGTCTGCAAATAACTCTAGTAACGTGTGGCAAGTTAAGATTAAAAACCACGTTCTAACGGGCAGCTTAGTGGCGGTTAAAAAGAGTGTTGATTGGTGGTGTGACACCGCTTCAATTATTGACCCAAAGGAATTTGCTTCAATAGGGCAAAATCATTCAGAGGCTGTTGCTCCAGGTCAAAGTGAAAACTTCAATGGTTATCTGCTGAAGAACGATTCAGGCGAGGCGAATGCTTGGTACTGTATGTTCAATAACCGTCTAATCAAAGGCTCGAAAATCGCAATTCAAAAACATATTGAAGCTTATCTGATTGCAAAGCAGAAAGCTCAACAGCAACAAACAACAGGTCAACGGAAATAAAAGAAAATCATGAGTTTAGTATATTCAACTGATATTGGTCGTATCAAACAGGAAGAAACAAAAGCTGAGCGCCCTAAAGGTGATGGCATTGTACGTATACAGCGTCAAACCAAAGGTCGTAAAGGCAAAGGTGTTTGTATTATTTCAGGCTTGGATCTGGACGATGCGCCGTTAAAGATTTTAGCTGCAGAATTAAAGAAAGTATGTGGCTGTGGCGGTTCTGTGAAAGACGGTACGATTGAGATCCAAGGCGACGCACGTGACAAAATCAAAGCGCACCTTGAGAAAAAAGGCCATACAGTCAAATTGGCCGGTGGCTAATGGTTGAAACCTAATAGCTATATTCAAAATCGAAGATTAAGATATATAGTTATTAGGTATTTTATGGTAAATAGCGTTATTGTTAAATAAGAAACCGTTCATAACACCAGATGGAAAGGTGAGTTGTGATAGCTCAAATAGGTGTAGAAGGAAGTTAGTTTAGCTAGCTAAATATTCTATTTAACATAACGCATATAATACGCACCGAGATACCTGAGAAGATTCGGCCTCAAACGCTGCTAAACTTAGTACCAATGTCCCACAAGCCATTGAAATTCCAGACAATCCAAGACCGTTATACTTTTTTGCTATGCTTTCCCACATGCCCTTAATCGTTGGGTTTTCGTTGCGGTCTGCGTGACATCCTAACAATGCCAATTCTGGATCTATTCCTGCCTTATCTGCTAGAAAAACCGCTTCTGAATCAGAGATATAGCGTTTTCCTTTTCTCATTTCACTAATTCGAGATGCTTGAACATTCAAATCATGGGCAATTTGTTTGTCTTGTATGTAGTTTTGCGCCTTTTTGTAGGCATCTAATAGCTGACTTTGATACATGGCAATTACTCCTTTTTTTATATTCTAGCTTACTTCTTCCGATATTTCGTATCTTGAGCTTCCGCTAAAACGGAATTATGATTATTCCGAATTTACGGAATTCACCCATTCGGTTTAAGGATTACTTCTCTCTAGGCCGTTTGGGTTCTCTTTTGACTGCCTTGGGCGTTTAGCCCTTGAAGCTTGCGCTCTCGGTGGTCACTCAACTGTTCAAGGTGGTTGTAATGGAAATTAAAGTAAACCCTCACAATTCAGAAATTAAACATTTGGTTCATGGTGATATTAAATTCGATTACTTACCGATTTCTGGTTTTGCTATTTTTCTTACTTTTTTTGAATCGACTGTTTCCACTTACATCAATCTTCCTCTAAACCCTAAAACGCTTGATGTTGTTCCTACTACAGATTGGCACTCTGACGGCCTCAATAGAATTCCTGCTGTTTCTTGTAATTTTGATAATGAATTTAAGGTGATTTTAGAAACACATTCGGATTACTTAGTTTTCTGTCAGTTCTTTGGTGTTGAGCCTCTTCCGCTTATCTCTGACCATTTCCATCTCTTCAATGCTAATGCGTTGGAGGCTTAATCATGGCTAGCCCTTATGCGAACGGTGAAATTTACTACGACAACGAACCTAACGTTGGTGTGAATGCCTATTTCTCATGGGGGCATCATTTCTTTGCGTGTATGTCTGACTTCCGCGCTCACGTTGAACTGTCTCAAGCTCCAAACAGCTATGAACTGATTGAAATCACCGACGATAACTATCGTTCACTTTGTCGAATTGGAGTGTTTGCTCATGTCTGCTGATAAATTCGATAAATCCATTCGAGCGGTTAAGCCTTACAAGCCACGCGATAAGCATCAATTCAAAGTTGATCACAAAGCATTAAGTGACACTGTGACACCTGTTTTTATTGACCACTTAGCATGGTCGATGCCGATACGTTCACTTTCTTATTTGGATGGCGCTTTAGATAAAGATTATGTCCCTTACATGATGCCTGTCTTCCATCAACCGAAAGGTTTAACGGCTGACCAACAAAACGAATACGTAAAACGCTATCAGCAAGAATTCTATTTTCGAATGAACGTGTGCTTTGAACTCTTCATGCAAAAAGAGTTTGGAATGTTCCTTTCTCCTATGCGTGGTCGTGGTCTTCATGGTTACGAGGATTCAATGACTATCTTTGACATCACCAGAACGCATGAACTCGGGTTCGTCGGTATCGGTGGTAACAACGACACCATATACATTCAGATTAATGGTACTGGTTGCCAATACCTTTTTAATAAGACTACGCCAGCTCGTGTTCATTGGTTGCTGACTGAGATTTTTGCTGTGCCTTCCCTATCCCGCCTTGATTTGGCTGTGGACGATTTCACAGGAAATTTCGACGCTAAATACGCTGAACGCTGTTGGTATGAAAAAGCTTTTAAGTCTTCGCCTGACGCTCGTCGCCAAGGTTCAATGACACCTCACGTTAAATATAACGATGGTGGTTCACTGGATGAGGAAGCCACTTTAATTGGTAGCCGTTCTTCCACTCGTTACTGGCGTATCTATAACAAAAAGTTTGAGAGAAAAATCACTGACCCTGATGTGGTTTGGTATCGAAATGAAGTGGAGCTTAAAAAAATCTCTGTCGATTTTCTATCGGACATATCAGCGTCGTTCGCGGGTCTTTGTGACTTCGCGGCCTCTATCGAACCGACACCACCCAAACGTCACGACACCATAAAGAAAAAAGCGATTTTGGACATTATGGGGAAAGTGGCGTGGGCAAGAAAGCAATGCGGAAAAACCCTTTCAGAAGTTATCGACTTTTATAACGGTGACTTAGAAAAAGCGTTTGGTCACTTAGTGCCTGACAAATACAAGACAAGAACGATTGATATGCCAGACGTTCATAAATCATTGGTTCAAGCGCATCTAGGCATAATCGACGCCCCTTTTTAATCGGAGAAACACACTATGAGTACAGCAACTGCCTTTTTCGTACATGGCATTAAACACACTATCTTCAAGAACTCGGGCAATGCATCGGCTTCCATCTACGTTGGCCGCGCATTGAAAGACTTTTCTAACGACAACATGGAAATCAAAGCGGCGGGTTACTTTGACAGTATTGAAGAGTTTGAAAAGAACCGTTTTAAACATTTGGCTATTGAGGAAGTTTACGCTGAGAAAGTAATTAACAGCCGCGCTTTTGTTCCTTATCAGCAATATGAATTACGCACAGCGCCTATGCCAGATAATCCAATGCAATCGCACGTTGTTGAAATTATTCCAATTGATGCCGAAGTTAAAAAGCACTTCATGGAATCCATGAAACAAGCTCCAAACAAGGCGTAAATATGGAAACTGTCGTTTATCAAATTACTGCGGCTGATTTAGATTTACTTATTGAATCTATCTATATTGCGGTCATTATCATTTTTGTTATTTTTCGCATTGGTGGTTTTTTAATTGATTTGATTGACCGTTTACTTTTATCAAAAAAGATTCGTTATTTAGAAGAGAAAGAGGATTTATTACTTTCAGAAATTAATGATCTTATTACTCAAAAAACATCTTTAGAAAAAGAGCTTTTAACTAAATAAAATTCACATTGGGAGCTAGTTATGATTTGTGCAAAGGTTGTTTCTAACACTCTTCAAGTTATTGATTTAGCTCCCGGTGAAGCTTGCCAATTCGTGACTCTGTTACAGCAGTCTGATTTTGCAAACCCTGAAGCGTTTCTTACAAAAGAGATTGTTTTTACTTTGCTTTCTGCGGCTGCTGGCGTTTATGGATTGGTTTTTGTGATTGATATATCACTTCGTCAACTTGGTTTTAGAGGATAAAACTATGAAAAAACTACTTGTAGGTGTTGCACTTACTGCCGTTGCATCAACTCCAGCTTTTGCGGCTATTGATGTTTCTGCTGCGACTACAGCTATCACTACTGATGGTACTGCGGCAGTTACCTCAATCGGTCAGGCTTTAATCGGTCTAGCTGGTGTTGCTGTTGTCTTTAAATGGGCTAAAGGTTCAATTTTCGGTTAAACCTTTATGTGAAATCGGGGGCTTCGGCTCCCTTTTTTTAGGATTTAATTATGCCTCTTTATCTAACACCTCAAGACCTTATTTGGGGCTTCGTTCTTCTTCTCCTTTGGGATGCCTTTCGTCGTTTATTTTAATTGGATTTAATTATGAGTATTAAACAAAGCATTACTTTTTTATTTTTATTCTTGGGTGTTTCGTTTAGTGCTATGGCTAATTTGTACCGTGTTGTTGGGTTTTCTAGTGAAATGAGCGCATGTGATTCACCTCCGTCATCTGTTTCTATCGGTTCTACGTATAGTTTAGATGCTTTTGATCGTTTAGTTGGTGGTATTTGTGGTTATACAATTTCAAAAGTTACACATGGAGGTAGTCCAATCGGTCGGATTAATCTTATGTATTCTTCTACTCGTGCACTTGGTTATTACACTGTTACAAAAGTGTTTGATTGTCCCGCTGGTGAATCTTTAAATGAATCGACTGGTTCTTGTGAGCTTATTTGTCCAGAAAATCAAGAATTAGATCCTTTAACACATGAATGTAAGGAAATTCCTTTTTGTAAACGTCAATCGACTATTGATGCTATTTTTGAAGGTGATCAATCTTGCGCTACTCAAAAGGGGATTTTTACTCATCATTGTGATGAATTTTTAGACAAACTAGAAATGAATTGTGAGGATCCAAAAGTTTGCGTGATTGGTATGCCGAATTATCCAGAATGCTTAGGTGATGATGGTGATGATGGTGACGGTGGTGATGGTGGTGATGGTTCTGACGGTTCCGATGGTGGTGACGGTTCCGATGGTTCGGATGGTGGTGACGGTTCTGATGGTTCTGATGGTGGTGACGGTTCTGATGGTTCTGATGGTGGTGACGGTTCTGATGGTTCTGATGGTGGTGACGGTTCTGATGGTTCTGATGGTTCTGATGGTGGTGATGGTTCTGATGGTTCTGACGGTTCTGACGGTTCCGGTATAAGCGGTGATGTATTAAAAGCTTTAAATGCATTAAATTCTACTAATAATAAAGGATTTAATTCATTAGATAGTAAACTTGAATCTCTTAATAAATCGAATGATGGGATAAATAAATCAATAAAAGCTCAAACTGAACAAGATGTTGCTATCCATAATGCTCAAACTTTACTAATGACTCAGCAAATGAATGCTATTAATAGTGGTACTTCTCAAATAGTTGAGGGTCTTAATACTCAAACTACAGAGCTTAAAACATCAATAGATGGTCTTTCAGAATCGTTAACAAAATTAAACGGTAATGTTACTAGTCAAGGTTGTTCTTCTTTTAATTGTACTGGTAGTGCTCCCAGTTGTTTTCTAGCTAAAGAACGTTGGAGAGTTAACTGTGATGAATTAAAGAATGAAGAATCTGCAACTGAGCAAGGTGCTTTGTTGACTGATACTTTTCAGGCGTTAACTGAATCAGCTACTGATGAACATGGTGCTTATACCAGTGTATTTACTGATGCCAATGGTTCTGTTGATGAAATGCTTGATGCTTATACGTCTGATAATGGTTTCAGCTTTTCTTCTGGTTGTCCTTCACCCCGCACGTATGATTTAAAAATTGCGGTTTGGTCAATTGATTACACTCCTTTTTGTACACTAGCTCTCGTATTTCGTGGGCTTCTTTTAGCTTCCGCCTCAATAGCTTCTTTTTTAATGGTAGCTAAATTCATGTAATAAAAATAACTCATAGGTGATTTTTATGGGATTCGTATATGGTGCCCTTTCTCTTGTTTTTACTTGGTTACGTAGTGCAATGCCTTGGCTTCTCGGTGCTGTCGGTGCTTCATTTTCTAACTGGATTGTAAGCGCGGGGTTTGGTGTCGTTGTCTTCTCTGGCTTTAATATTTTGACTAGTCGCCTCATTGGTACGGCTGTCAACTCGCTGAACGGCCTTGGTGATATTGGTGGCTTTGGTGCTGATATTGTTATGCTTCTCGGCTATATGTGGCTAGATAAAGCTCTTAACCTTGTTATTTCAACGGGTGCTTTTTTAATGGCGATTAAAGGAGTTCGTCAAGGTATTGCTATGCGTCAAGCTTGGTGGAAACCAGGTCAGAAAACTGGAGGAATGGAAGGTTGATTTATTTAAGAACTGGATTGCCAGGGGCGTCTAAAACTCTTAACTCTTTACGTGAAATTGTGCTTTCTCACGATTCGGGTCGTGAGTATTACTATACAAACATCAAATTACTTATGTTGGATATTGATGTGGCCTGCTCGTTTTCTGGTTGGTATTACGGCTGGTATTTTCCAAACTTAAAAGACAAGGCTAGTATTCGTAAATTATCTAAGATAATGAAACCAATTCACGATGATGGTGAATTTATCACTCTAAATGATGTTCCTTGGCTTCGCTCTCAATATGATAGCCACAATCATTTTGAGACTTGGCTTTACTGGGTTCGTCGTGTTTATCCTAAGAAGAAACTTGAGAAGCTAGAATCTATTCTTGATGCTGCTCCTGAAGATACACAAGATAAGTTTGATTTAGTTCGACCTCTTAACCTTGATTTTAGAAACTTTCCAGACCCAAATGACTGGTCTACTTTACCTAAGCGTTCAGTCATTCTGGTTGATGAGGTTCAACAATTCTTTCCACCTCGTGGAGTTGGTTCTCGCGTACCAAAGGCTATAGCAGCCCTTGAGACTCATCGACATGGTGGTTATGACCTTCATTTTGTCACACAAGACAGAACCCTTTGTGATGCTAATTTACGTAAATTAGTTGGTCGCCATGTTCATTACTTCAATGCTCTTGGTGGTAAAAATGTAACCCGCAAAGAAGCACCTAAATGTTTTGATCCTAATGATTATCATCAGTCTCAAACTGCTTCCAAAAAGATGATTAGCCATGATAAAAAGTTCTATGGTGTTTATTGGTCTGCTGAAATACATACCCATAAGTTCAAATTTCCATTCATGGGCTTTGTTGCTATTTTCTTTTTTTGTTTGATCCTTTATTCCGCTTATTCTCTATCATCTCAATTATTTGATGGTTCAGACTCCAGTTCTCCAGCTGCGCCAACTCAACCAACGCCAATACAAACTGATTCACCTGACATAACAGAAAATCCTGTTGCGGATTTTGTTGATGAGTTATTAACTGACGTTTATATATCAGGCTCTGTTGTAGAACAGTTCTCTGATGATGTTGTTTACCACTATACATTTGTACGAAGTTCTGACGGTGCTGTTTTCTATCCCGAAGCAATGGAATTAACACTTGATCCATTAACGCCATGTTTGGCGAATATTAGAATTGGTGAATTGATACGGCCTGTTACTTGTAATCCGTTTTATGTTCGTGATTCATGGAAAGATGAAGACATTGAAGATTCAGAAGATGGACAAGCAATTGCCAGTGCTGAGAGTTCAGAGAAATACAAACCCAATATTAAACTATTCTAATTGCGCCCAGAAGCGCACCCAATGAACCTACCTACAAATGCGGATTAGCCCCGCAGGGATAAGCAATGCACGTAGTGCAAGCGAAGCACCAAGCCGCCCGACTTTGTTAACTGTGCCGTATGTCTAATCGGCGCGGTTAGCTTCACTATCCTTTGACCGTCCCACTCCCCACACCCTGCCAGAATGCTTCTAGTCTTTTAAAGGCTTGCGAGTGTCGAGCATGTCTTAATGATTTTTGTATTGGTTTGCGTGCGTGAGCGAGGGATGGGAAAAGCGGAGCGCCGCCCTGCTCACGCCAACCCCCGTCATGTATTACGGGGGTACTATCCACGAAACTTAAAACCTTCCCCGACGATTCGCAAGTGTGATATGTAAATGTCCGTACCGATCTGACGCAGATTTACGACCATCCATTTTATCGATAATCAAAAGAGTGCATAATAAACATTCATACGGCAAGTTGTCGTCTAGATAGCGTTATGCGTATTTGGAGTTCACCACAAAGGAGAGATTGTGTTTATTGAAAAATATCAGTGGTTCTATGCTGCTCTTTCAGGCTATTCAGCAACTTCGCTTTTAGTTCTGACTAATGTAAATCCCGCCAACTTTGGCTTTTTGCTTATATTTGCAACGATTGCATTTGCGGTGTGCTTGCCTGTATTCGCGACCTTTTCCATGACGTATTGGATATTTCTAAAGTACAAAGTTCCTCAAAAGAATGTAGCCCTGCTAATTAATAGTCCCAAAAGTCAGCAAGCAACAACTTACAGCATGTATCTAATAGCATTAGCATCATTACTTTTAATCATCCATCTAAGTTATCTTGCTGGAATTGCCGCTGCAGTAGCTTTGCATTTTAGTAAAAAGTTTCAGTCTTACTGCTTATACAAAGTAGGTATAACAAACCAATGGTTGGATGCTGTAGAAAGAAGTCCGGGTAATGTACCCAATTTAGAACCCAACTAAAATACGCATAACAAATTGCGCAAGACGGACTGTTAACGCTTGGCATTTTCAGTTCCAAATTGTTTGGTACAATCTGTGCGCGGCTTTGCATTGGTCTTCAACTCAATTCGTAGGCAACGGGGGATATATGATATTAGATTGGCTAGCAGAAAATACACTTTCAATGTATGGCGCTATTGTTGGTACATGGGCTCTTTATTTGAATTTTACAAAAACACGCCGAAAGTTAATCGTTTCATCATATGTAGATGAAGGAGCTCAAAAACAACTAAATCGTGTCGCTGATAAAATTGAAAGTGAAGATATGCTTGGAAATAGAATAGATTCAAGCCCGCCATTTGTTGGTCCAGTATATAGAGTTGAAGTTGTTAACACTTGCTATCAGGCGATGTATATAAAACAAGTCGGTGTAGAAATGCGATCACTTAAGAAAAATATACAAATTACGGCTGAAGTGCTGAAACAAGGAAGTTTGAAGAGTGTTGGAGATGACATGCTTCAACCTGGTTGCTCTCAACAATATTATATTTATTTGGACGGAAAAAAACCACAACTAGAACAAGTAGTAAGTTGCTACGTAGTAGATCATTTAGGGAAGACTTATAAAGGTAAACATTCTCAAAAAAAGAAACTTAATTGTCCTTTGTCAAGTAAAGCCATACAAACTGTTTAATAGTAATTCGCAACGAATGGCGTTTTTGCTATGCGTTGCGTTTTGTGTTTGTTCCCAATAATTGAGGTCGAAATTCAGCCTTTATTGCATGATTTTTCTTAATGCTCTTGCGTACTTCAAGAGTCTTGAGGTCATTTGCAAATCAGTTACACACCCAATCTCAATAAGAGCAATACCAGTTAAGATCTCTTGTGCGCTTACTGGTCTACCTGTTGGCAATGCTAGTTTATTACCAACAATTTTGAACCCTTCCCAATCACCACCAATGCCTAGTTCTCTATTGCAATAGAATCTCATAAGCCTCTTACACTCTGGCGGTATCGGTTTTCCTGCATCCCATAACTTGACCGTCCTCACACTTTTAAAACATAGTTCAGCGGTCTTTTCTATACTCATTCCACAAACTAATTCACGAAAAATATAATTTTTAGTCATTTCGTGGTACTTCATTGATAACTCTCTCAAATGAGAAAGATATTATAAAACGTGCGTATGCAACTTGATTTACCATAAATGCAAATAATACGCACTAAGGCTAATCGATTTTAAGGGGCTTTCTGGGCACATACCGAGATTCTGAACAAGGTCTTACGTGCATGCTCCATCGCTTGCTGGTGTGTCTCATATGTCTATGGATTTTTACGTTATGGTCAACGTCTGTAACTGACATAAATCAGTCACCAACCAAGAATCTCTCATCAGCAAGTTCATTTACTTCTTGGAAGCCAACAACATTCAACACCATACATTGAACTTGGTCTGTATCATCTCGATAACCGAGCATCTGTACACAGTTATTGTTGGACTCACTCATGAGCAGCATTTCTTTTAATAGCTTTAAGCTGGCGAAGACTTTTTTGTACTGATGGCTGGCAACCACATCAAATATCCTTCAGCTCATGGCAGCTAAGCTTAATTGACGCTGAAAAGATAAATCAATTCAGCTTTCTATTAGATGGTTCAGATAAGTGCCATATAAAGCTAAGCGAACAAATTCTTGAACATCTTCACTGGCCATGTGAGAAAGATCTAAGTCTGAGGATTTGGATGTTCATTGATTCGAAACCCAAGCTTTCTTACCACTTCGACTTATTTAGAGAGGCGATCTAAATCGGCTGCTCGTTTGAATGCCTTAGCTACGAATGATGGCTATTGATGTTCATCAAAGACGCTACCAATGCTTTTGAAAAATCATCCTCACAGGAGCATCCACTCAGTTATTCAAATATCCCACCACGACGAGACAGTGTCACTTTAGTTACAGTGTCTCGCAGTCTGAAATATGAGTAATACTCCCATACCAAGAAGTGACACTGTAATTCCTTTTAAGCATAAATCCCTACTACCTATGATAATCCTTTCCCACAAAAGGCTAACAGCACAAATCACTAGTTACACATCTCAATTGTTTTGATTACAATAATTTTCGTAATTTAATTACACACCAAGGTGGAATTAGTCACCATTCGGAATAAAATTCCGATGTAACTTACTAATTTTAAATGGTTTTTGTCGAGGTCGGCGATGAAACGCCAAGCTTTAAGATGGTTAGCGTTACGATTAAACAATGCAGCTGATTATGCTGATTTAGGCAAATAAGCTCATAACTCAACACTAAAGTGAGTGTTTGAGGTTTTGTTGCTGGAATTGAGTGAAACTACGAATAGAAAATGAGCGTAAGTGTGGGTCTATCAGGGGGGAGAGAAAAAGAGGGTAATGCTACCCTACTCTTTTATTGGTTGGCTTTTTCAGCACGGATTTGTTCAGCAATAATTTTAATTGCTTCTGCTGTGCTCACGCCTTGTTGCATTAACTTTTGGATTTCTTCTACAGCGGCTTGCTGCTCTTGGTGGGATAGTGTTAAGTCGTCAAACATAATCGGCTCCTAAAATTCAGGAGCCGACTATATAAGGTCAATTAATAAGTAGCAAGGAAATTTATTGAAGCACCCATCGCATCTTCATTCGTGTAGCTGGCGGCAACATCAATTTCAAATATATTTAGAGGAGAGATCCCTAAACCAGCAGTAATGGTATCTTCAGTATCTCTCGCTAAGTTCGTCATGTAACCACCACGAATTTGTACTTGGCGGATCAAGTCAATCTCAAAACCAGCCCTTAACATTTGAGTGTTATCATCAAATTGACTGAATCGTTTCTCTTCATTGAGATCATAATCCACACTTACTGTGAAATAGTCAGATACAATCCCAGCCCCAATAGTATACAAAGGTCGCATACTGTACTCATAGCCGATGTCCCAAGTTTTGGAACCTGCTGTATGTTGGTATTTCTTGGTCTCTATATCACGACCCATCAAATTTTTTGCTGCAAAGCCAATACGTACAGGTCCGTAGAACCATAGTGCACCGGCATCGAGATTAAATACTGTCTCAGCCGTTTCATTTTCTCTAACATCACCAATATCATAAGCAGAAAAAGAGGTCGCGTATGAATATGTATAAATACGTTGTAATTTAGGGGAGATCCCAAAAGCAAGGTGCTGATTTAAAAATGTTTGGTACTTAGCAAGCGATATCCCCACTTCCGTCACACCAATGCTCACTGCTTCAACGATACTATTATTTGCTTTAGTGACGCCGTCACCTGCTGCTGTATCAATTCTTGGAGTGACAAAGGTTTCAGTATACGCTTTACCAAAAATATTAGCGGCTATAAATTTATTGGGTATACCAAAAGCAACTACACCACCAAGTTCTAATTTAGCGCTATCCCCATCCATCGCAGTTAGAGCCGCGTCTAATGCGGCTGCATCAGGTGGAGTGGCAGCCAGTCCGTCAGCTATTCCATCTATCTGATCCACTAGTTTGTTTTCATCATTATAGGAAATGCCAATACTCGGAAGTATCATACCAGCATCATCATTACGTCTATAAATTGCTGTTAATGCTGGGTTATAGAATGGAGCGGTCAAGTAGGATGCTGAAACGGTACCAACTCCCCCCATTGCGTCACCACGAGCCTCAACTGAATAGTTTGCTGCAACAGCGGGGACGGATGCAAGGGTAATAGAACTGATAAGTATTTTAGTCGAATTTTTCATATTAGTATTTTTTGTTATTTCCCTATTAGGATTAGCGGCACTTCTGCTTAAAACTTTAGTTATTCGCTCCTAGATATATCATAAGTTTTGCTGATAGTCTGAGATTGCTCTATCACAATATTACCTTGCCACCGCTGATGTCTCATTGAGACGGCAAGAACATATCGATTTGGGGGGAAACTTTCAGTGTCTAGTGAGTCAGGATAGTCAGTCTCGTAGCTTTGGCCCCATATTTGAACATATTTTCCATCGACGTCATCATAGAGCGCAGTTTCAAGTGTTGGTAAGGGACAGTAAGGGTTAAGTAGAGCGTCTTTTGAAACTGACCACTTGTCTTTTGATGCCCATCGAACTCGCTGTTTTAGCTTCGAGTTGGTAAAAATCACCCATGAACTCCACTCTTGGCCATCTGAATTTTCTATGTTCAGGCGATATAGCCCTGCTGGTAGTCTGTTAGCTAAATTGTACCTTTGTATATAAGCGTGCTGCTTGGATGTGACACTGTCACGTTTCTGACTGTAAAAATCACTGTCTTTTGATATTTTCTTGTCAACCCAGCGCTCTAAATTAATCGTTTTGATGATATTCGGTGAGATTACTTCTACCACCGCTCGATATGAATCTCTACCCGGGCTTTGTATGGTTTGATTGCGAATAATGACAGAGGTAATCCAGTCTGGAAAATTACTTTGTGCTAATGATTTACCACAATCTCGTTCAAGCGATTGATTAAGTAGACCATTTAAATGGGTACTCAGGGTCGATGATTTGTTTTGTTGCCATACCTCTACCAATGAAGTAAACATCGATTTCAAGTCGTCATTCAACAAATTCTGATGGGCATGAGTCAATGGCGTGTTTTCATCAAACCAGTATTCCGCCAACACCACTTTAGGTGCTAGCGAAAAAATCAGAATAAGTGACAGTCCAAGTTTCGATATCATCATGCTTTCATTTTATATCCTACACCACGCAATGTTTCTATCTCTAAGCCTGGTAACTTTTGGCGTAGTTGTAGTACATGTGTATCAACGGTTCTAGTGGTTGGGAAATGGTTATAACCCCAAACATGATCAAGCAACTCATCTCGAGTAAACACTCTGCCAAGGTTACTAGCGAGGAAAAGTAAAAGATCAAACTCTGTGCGAGTTAATGTAACGGAGATATCATTGAAAAAAACTTCTCTGGTCGCTTTATCTATAACCAAGTTTTCAGTGGTGACTTTCATTTCATCAACCGCTTCAGATTCTGGTAATCTAAGTTGTGCTCTGATACGTGCAAATAACTCCGCCTCGGCGAATGGTTTAGTGAGATAGTCGTTAGCCCCTGCATCAAGTCCTGACACTTTGTCTTTAACTGTAACTAAAGCCGTTAACAGTATGACGGGAACATCTTTCGTTTTTTTCCAATTCGCTAAGTGTTGAACAGAATCGCCATCGGGAAGTTGTCTGTCTAAGATAACTAAATCCGCTTTTTCCCAGTACTGTTCGACTTCTGAAATTAATTCAGCATGTAAACACTCATACCCAGCTTGCTCTAAACTTACTAATAGTCCATCCGCTAGATTTTTGTCATCTTCAACGAGTAGCAATGTCTGTTTCACAGGGTATCTCCAAAATAAATGTAGTTGGTGGGCCAATGAGAGTCATTTTCCCTCCCATTCGTCCAACCATAGATTCAACAATTGTTAGGCCTAACCCTAGGCCACTTTTACTTTCGAACGGTTTTCTTAACCTTCGCCAGTCTTTATTCGTTAATGTCCCTTGGTCAATAACTCGAATAACCAAGCGACTGTTATCTGTTGTCACTTCGAGAGTGATGGGTGCTACGCCATATTTCACCGCATTGCGAATTAAATTATCAATGCATGTACCAAGCCAGTAGATATTCACTTTTGCTGCAATATCCTGATTAAAGCTGAGAGTGACAGGCGCTTGCAACTCCTCTACTTTATATTCTAGCCACTCTTGAACTGAGGGAATCCATTCACTTGCAAGAGTTTGGTTATCGGACTGTAAATAATCCTTACTTGCTTCAGCTAATTGCCTTAATCTTCGCGTGTCTTCACATAATTTTCTAAATTCGCCGTAAACAGATTCCGGTAGCTTTTCGAACTCACGTCTAAAGCCTTCCACTGTCATCGATAAGCTAGCAATCGGTGTTCTCAATTCATGTGTCAGAATTTGTAGAACAAGCATCCGACTTTTAAGTTCATTTTTTTTGACATTCCAACGATAGATTGACCATCCAACCACTAGAAATATATTGGCAACGATCAATACGATCATGCTGATACGGAGTACTTCAGAATGATCTTTAACATCCCAGCACAAATTGCCCCTTTGAACTAAACACGTTGTTGATTCAGAAGAAAATTTGTAATTCAGACCTGAGAGTTCAGCATTTTCTTTCCATATCGAGCTATTGAACAAATAATACAGCTCCCCTTTCCTTAGCCATAATTCATCATTTTCGACAAACATACTGGCCCCAGAGATGAGCGATGTGATTGCATCACTATCCATTTCTTGTAGACGGGTAAGCAGTTCATTGTCTATAGATTGTGGTCGCTCCTGAATATGCATGTATTGCTGTAACGGCTCAAATTGCTCAGGATGATTTTGCACATATCGGGCAGCGTATGTGCCGCCACCAGGGTGAATTAGATTGCTTCGTGAAAACCAACGAGAAGAAAGAGGAGTACCTTTACACATAGAGCGAGTAAAAACTAAAGGTTCAGTAATTAAAGGACTTAGTGGCAGCTTTCCATTACATGTTTCTGCAAGCCGGTAAAGTTGTTGGATATCTTTAAGTGGGTACTTTGCGGTTTGCGGTAGCATTGATTCAGGAGCTAGAAGTTTTGTCGGATAGTCAGACTGTAATACACGTATATCGTAAAATTGAGTAGCAGACTCATAATCAAATTGATCAGCAAAGTTTTCTATTCTTTCAGGCAGGGAATCTGCTAACGCATTTGCAGAAAATAGCGTTAATAATAGTAGTAATGAATAGCTGATTTTTTTTATCAATTTAGTTGCTTTAAACTTCTAAGTGTCATGATTTTAAGTCATTATCTTATAAATCTTGTTATGAGTCCAAATTCATTTTTCTCTCTTATCGATATACAATACTCTCCAATCTCTGAATGCAGTATCAATGATCAAATTGTCGTCTTATCAGTCAGAGAACCACATATGTTTTTGAGGATAAAATGGACAGAAAACAAGAAGCTGCAAAAATATGGAATGAACGTCATGTAGAGCAATTACGCTTCATTAAATTAGTTCTTGAGAATCGAGGGTACAAGCATAACATTGAAAACGAAGAAGAGTTAAATGACACGGTTGGAAAAATAATCTTTCACGATGAGCATCAAGATCATATATGTTATCTAACCGACTCATGTATAACATTTAAGAATTTGGACTTATGCTTAACCTTAGATGAATTCAGTCTCTGGCTTGATTCTTAACTATCAGAATATACTTTAAATTCTGACTAACATTGTTTCATTAGTCTCAGAAGAAAAAAAGGCAGCCTCAATATGGGCTGCCTTTTGCTATTTCTTAAACTGATGCTTAAAAAACTTAGATTACAAGTGTTCTAAGATACTCAGGCATGAAGCTTTCGCATCACCAAACAACATTTGAGTATTATCTTTGAAGAACAATGGGTTTTGTACGCCCGCATAACCGGTATTCATTGAACGTTTAAATACGATAACGTCTTTTGCATTCCATACTTCCAACACTGGCATACCAGCGATTGGGCTGTTTGGATCATCAATAGCCGCAGGGTTAACCGTATCGTTAGCACCGATGACAAGAACGGTATCTGTTTCACCGAAATCATCATTAAGCTCGTCCATTTCCAATACGATATCGTAAGGCACTTTTGCTTCAGCAAGTAGTACGTTCATATGTCCTGGTAAACGTCCCGCAACAGGGTGGATACCAAAGCGAACGTTAACACCTTGTGCACGTAACTTCTCTGTAATTTCATGAACTGGATATTGCGCTTGAGCAACAGCCATGCCATACCCTGGTGTGATAATGACAGACTTAGAGTTTTTCAGCATATCCGCAACATCTTCAGCCGATGTTTCTCTATGCTCACCTTGTTCTTCATCCGCAGAGCTCACCGTCACTTCTTGACCAAAGCCACCTGCAATAACACTGATGAATGAGCGGTTCATTGCTTTACACATAATGTAAGAAAGAATCGCACCTGAAGAACCAACGAGTGCACCTGTTACGATCAACAAGTCATTTGCTAGCATGAAACCTGCCGCAGCTGCTGCCCAACCAGAGTATGAGTTAAGCATTGATACAACCACTGGCATATCTGCACCACCGATTGAAGCAACAAGGTGGTAACCGAATACGAATGCAATTAATGTCATTACAATAAGAGCAAACATACTGCCTTCAACATTGACAAAGTGGATCATCAGCAGCGTTGAAACAACGACAGCGGCTAGATTCATCTTGTGTTTGTGTGGAAGGTTTAGCGCAGAAGACGAGATTAATCCACGTAATTTACAGAAAGCGACAATCGAACCTGTAAATGTAACGGCACCAATAAATACACCAAGGAAAACTTCAACTAAGTGAATGTTTAACATCGCACCAGTCAGTTCGCCATGATCGATATAGCTGTTATAAGCAACCAGTACCGCCGCCATACCAACAAAGCTATGAAGAATTGCCACTAACTCTGGCATTTCTGTCATTTCTACTTTTTTAGCATAGTGGATACCAATACCACCACCGATAACCATAGCAACAAGGATCCACGCAATACCTGATGAATCAGGGCTAAAGATCGTTGCTATTAAGGCAATCGCCATACCGGTAATACCGTAGTAGTTACCCGCGCGAGCCGATTCCTGCTTTGATAAACCAGCAAGACTCATGATAAAAAGAACTGCAGCAACAATGTAAGCTGCTTGTACTAATCCTGCAGACATCTGTTACTCCTTATTTTTTACGGAACATTTCAAGCATACGTTTCGTGACAGTAAAGCCACCGAAAATATTGATGCTTGCAATCAACACGGCAATAAACGAAAGGAAAGTTACAACGCCACTTCCTTGACCTATTTGTAGCAATGCACCAACAACGATAATGCCTGAAATAGCATTGGTTACTGACATAAGTGGTGTATGCAATGAATGCGAGACATTCCAAACCACGTAATAACCGACAACACAAGCCAATACGAATACAGTGAAGTGGGCAAGGAATGCAGCAGGTGCGACAGACGCAATCCAACCGAATGCTCCAATACCAATTGCAAGTGCTGCGATTTTCTTCACAGGAGATGCAGGTTCTTCAACTTTTGCTTCTACTACTGGTTCTTTTGCTTTCGCTTGAGGCTGAGCTGATACCTGAATTGGTGGCGCAGGCCAAGTAACCTCACCTTCTTTTACAACGGTAACGCCACGTAGCACAACATCTTCAAAATCGATGTCGATAGTGCCATCTTTTTCTTTGCATAGAAGTTTTAAAAGGTTAACTAAGTTAGTGCCGTATAGCTGAGAAGATTGAGTCGGTAGACGACCAACCATATCGGTATAACCAACAATCTTCACACCGTTTTCCGTTGTGATGACTTGGTCTGCTACCGTATATTCACAGTTACCACCATTTGCAGCCGCCAAATCGACGATGACACTACCCGCTTTCATGCTGTCTACCATCTCTTTGGTAATCAGTTTTGGCGCTGGGCGTCCCGGGATAAGTGCGGTTGTAATGATGATATCAACGTCTTTAGCTTGGTCTGCGTAGAGTTCTTCAGCTTTCTTATTAAAAGCTTCAGACATCTCTTTTGCATAACCATCGCCAGCACCTGTATCTTCTTGGAAATCAACTTCCAAGAATTCAGCACCCATTGATTGAACTTGCTCTTTTACTTCTGGACGAACATCAAATGCACGAACAATGGCGCCAAGACTACCTGCGGCACCGATGGCTGCTAAACCCGCAACACCAGCACCAGCAACTAAGACTTTAGCTGGCGGAACTTTACCTGCTGCTGTGATCTGACCTGTGAAGAAACGACCAAACTCATGCGCAGCTTCCACAACAGCACGATAACCCGCAATGTTTGCCATAGAACTCAGCGCATCTAAAGCCTGAGCCCTTGAGATACGAGGAACTGCATCCATCGCCATTACGTTGATGTTTTTGCTTGATAGCTTTTCCATCAATTCCGGATTTTGAGCTGGCCACACGAAGCTGACTAAACTCGCACCATCCTGCATTAATTCAATTTCATCAACACCAGTTGATTCATTAAGTTGCGGTGCATTTACTTTAAGAATAAGTTCAGATTTCCAAACTTCTTCAACTGAAGCAATTGTCGCCCCAGCAGCTTTAAAAGCAGCATCGTCAAAGCTAGCTAATAAACCAGCCTTTGTTTCAACTGTGACTTCAAATCCCAGTTTTAAAAGCTGCTCAACCGTTTTCGGTGTTGCAGCTACTCGCGTTTCACCCGCAAGTATCTCTCTTGGCACACCAATTTGCATAGTTATTCCCTACTATTGGCACAATGAATATTCTGTTTTTATCTAACGACAGCGTTAACTTCAAGTGTTTTGTAATAAAAATACAAAATTTCATTACATATAACCTTAAGTAATCGGTGATTGTCTCTGTTGTTAAGGAAAAAAACAACATTTTAAACACTACACAGAGGTCAAACCACTCCAGAAAATATCACTTTAAAAACAACTGGATAAAGTCGAACTTTGTACATAAAAAAAGCCATAGCATAAACGCTTACGGCTTAAAATAAGGTGATTATCATCAATCTAACGGTAAGTCGCCGTTAAAAGATGTTCTCACCCATTTGATCGATGAACATTTGAGCTTTCTTAAGCATCAACTCATTCGCATCATTTTTGTTTGCTATCACATCTGAACGGATAAAACGGTGAGATTTAAGTTCACCACTGATTTCTTTTGTAATTCGTCCTGCGATTCTATATTGGCCCGACTCAGCTAAAGACTCCTGGTAAATCAAAAATCCTTTGTACTCTACTGCTTCAACCTGCTCTATAGCTTCAGGTTTCTTACTACCGCCAAAAAGCCGCGAAAAAAGTCCCACAACCCTCTCCTTTATTATTCTGTTTTATAATTAAGCAATGGCTTTTCAAACCATTCCAATTCCACATCATCATCTGGATTTGAATGAGTGAAGATTACGGGAACATCAACGTCTCTGTTTTTACGACGGTCGTTTACAACCATACTTTCAGCAGCTATGACAGCCGTTAATGCACTCTCTTTTAATTTCACTAGATCTTTCTCTGGTAAAGCGGATAAAAAATCGATGTCGAAGCGGATATAAACAGGTCTCAATTGACTAAGAGCTAAACAGGCAAGATCAGCCAACTGTTCATTATCATATTTTTCAATGTATGAATCTTCAGCCAAAACGTGGCCAACAAGAGTTTCCATGTAGTTGTGCACATCAACGCTAATTTGCATTGTTTAATCTCCTTGTTGTGTCGATTACATTTTGTAGCGCTTGTTAAAGAGAATATCAACCTGTTAATCATAAAAAGTTAATATTGGTCTCTTTTTGTTCATCATGTCTATTTTCTTCTATTAGTTTAGCAAAAAGCTTGGAAAATCATTAAATAAAAGTATCCTAAGCAATTCTCGTTCATAAGAATTATAGTTTAGGCTAGGTTTTAATCACCAATGACATCTTTCGTGTCTACTAGTATCTTTAGATTCCTTTTCCCGTGGCTTCTTTTATTTATGCTGCTAATTGGAATGAACAATGTAATTTTAGTCACCAGCGCCAATCAAGGCTTTGCTGGGAACTTGCCTTATATCTTATTTGCCATCGCAATTGTTCTTTGCCACACCTTTAAACAAGGTAGGATGGCGATGGTTTCCATTGCTATGCTGATCGCTTATAGCGTCATTCAACTCCGCCTTCAAAGTTCGTTATCCACTGGTACCACATTAATAGAGCTTTCTCTACTGACGGTTCTTCTTCCCGTTGCTTGTCTGTTTGTTCACGCTTTTCAAGATTCTGGTGTGAACTCTAAAGGCGTTGCGATTTTCACATCGACTCTTTTTCTATTTATTGTCTGGGCACAGCTGACTCTTAATCATTTCAATGATGGAGGGTTCGATAATCTCAGTGAGAGCCTTCTATTTTCACTGCCAGAGTATTCGAAACTGCCTGTTATTCTTATTCTATATTGTATTGCGATATCTGGATCCACCAGCATCATGGTTCTAATGAATAATCGCTCAATAGACGTTGTGGTTTACTCTGCAATTTTACTTTCATCCACCACCTTTATTTTCTTTGATGTTCAGTACATTTCCAGCACCATGTTTTCGCTTTCAGGCATTTTGGTTATTGTTTACGTTATCTCTGCCAGCCATGAGATGGCATTTAATGATCGACTGACCAACATTCCTGGCAGACAAGCTTTTGACCTTGATACTCGACTGCTCGGGCGCAAATTCACTATGGCGATGCTAGATATTGACCATTTCAAAAAATTCAACGACACCTATGGCCATGATACTGGTGATGACGTGTTAAAGCTTGTAGCAAGCCGGTTAGCACTCACAGGCGGAAATGCAAAAGTGTATCGATATGGTGGAGAAGAGTTCACTCTCGTTTTTAAAGGCAAAACCAAGAAGCAAGCCTTGCCCTATCTCGAAGAGTTACGTGCAGATATCGAAGAATATGAAATGGTCATTCGAAACAACGACGGAAGACCTACAAGTGATGATCTCGGCGTACAAAAGCGTGGCAGGGGGAGCAATAAAACTAAAACCGTTACCGTGACTGTTAGTATTGGTGTGTCTGATAGTTCAGTTACACGTAAACACGAAGAAGTGCTAAAGTTTGCGGATCAAGCGTTATACAAAGCAAAGAAAAAGGGCCGCAATCGAGTTTGTGTTTAATGGCAGAACTTTCAATCTTGGTTGAAAAACAGAATGATACTACCGCCCTTCAAATTACTACCATAATTAATATTGAGCCCTATTCCGACATTATCAATTAAGTCTGTTTCAAAAGGGGGAGTCATTAACCACCCGATACTGCCTTCATAATAGTGACTTGTGCCAAATGGAGTTGAAGTATCTCCACCAATATCAACTCTACGAATACTGCTGTAAACCGATTGTACGGCTCTTCCCCATTGATCAAAATCGTAAAAAGCCGCTAGGCCGTTACTTACAAACCAGCCTTCAGGATTGCCAATATGACCGTTATTCGCATCCCCCCAGCCGAAACCATAAAAATAGTTTAACCGAGATTTAAACGTCCACTTTCCCCAATCTTTAGGCTGCTCATACTTAAATTCAATATTGGGCTCTATCACCGTAGCCCAGGCACTGGTATTAACAATGACACCATCTACAATGTCTTTGATTGGATCTAACACCTCACTTCCATATTCATACCGACTTCTATAGTACTGAATATGTGTGCCGATCCCCCAGTTCATGCTCCAATCTTCATTTAGAGCTTGTATGTATTCGTATTCCACGCCAAGACCGGCCACAAACTCTCTATGTCGATCATCGCTATAATTTGAATCTATTTCGACACTCTGATCGACAACAAGAGATGATAACCGAACCGATATTTGGTGCTTATTAACGGCGTTATCATCACTGAGATCAAAAGTATATGGCAATATCGTCACAGCGATTTTTTTTCGTAAGTTGATCGAATCTTCCGTACCAATATTTTCATTTTTCAAATCAAACCAATCATTTGGATCAAAGTCATGAAAGCCAAACGTTAGAACATCACTATCGGTGAGAATAATCGCTGCGGCAAAATTGCGCTCAAGATCTTTCTGAAATTGGCTTTGAATATTTGAAGCGATAGATGCAAGTGGAAAAAATAGCAAAGAGAAGGCAAAACTACGGGAAATGATTCGGCCCATTAAGATTCCTATTAAATGAAATAATCGAAAGCAGTTGCTTAGTGTTATTTTCAAGTATAGGTCTGAATCTAAAAGATAAAACCCCACAAATTGATTTTTGCGGGGTTATTCTATGAAATGATACCGTTATGACAGTAGGTTTATCAACGCGGAAGTGGCAGCAATAGCAAGAACACTAGCCCCTAACTTTTCTTTAAAATTAAATGCTTGTTGCTGCTGCTCTTTTTTTGCTTTTATGAAAAACAATAATCCAGGAACATAAAGGAGTGCAGAGAGAAGTAAATAGTTTAAACCCGATGCATAAAGCAGCCAGACACCATACGCACTTGCAAAGATACCAACATAGAGTAATGAACCTCTATTCCCAGTATCTATGGCCAGCTTCAATGTATAGGCGCCCACAAGAAAATATGGGACAAGAATCATCTCAGAAGCAATGATAAGTAGAGTGTCGTAAGTACTACCAGCAAACATCACGAAGATCAGCGAAAATTGGATGCAAACATTGGTAAACGTCAGTGCTTTATATGGACTACCGCTGTCATTTTTTTTCGCAAATACTTTAGGGAACATTTTATCTTTTGCACCTAAATATGGCGCTTCAGATGCAAGAACGGTCCAACTTAGAAATGCGCCGCATACAGAAATAAGCAAGCCGACACCAATAACTAGTTCTCCCCACGGGCCAATGATCTCTGTTAACACTTTCGCCATTGAAGGGTTTTGATACGTCGCTAGCTCTTGTGTACTGATCACCCCCATAGACAACAAAGTTACAAATACATAAATCGTAAGTGCGGTTAACAAACCTAAAATTGTTGCTTTGCCTATATCACCACGCTTTTTAGCTCGACTTGATACAACGACAGCACCTTCAACACCGATGAACACCCAAACCGTAATCAACATGGTACTTTTTACTTGTGCAAGTAAATCATGTTCTGGTCCAAAGCTTACACCGGTAAAATCAAAAACAAAGGTGTCCCATTTAAAGGCAATAGAAGCGCAGAGGATAAACAGAATCAATGGGATAAGTTTAGCGCAAGTGGTAATAACATTGATCAATGCAGCAGTTTGGACTCCTCGTAACACCAGTGCATGCACCAGCCATAACAGAATAGAAGATCCAGCAACAGATAACCATGTGTTGCCTGCGCCGAAATAGACGGCATCTGGTTGATCAAATAGCATTCCAAGCGTACTGAAGACAATCACCAGATAGGATACGTTGGCAAGCATCGCACTTAGCCAATAACCCCAAGCAGAGCAAAACCCGACAAAATCACCAAACCCAGCTTGTGCATAGCCAAACACACCGCTATCAATATTAGGTTTTAAGTGAGCAAGATGTTGGAAAGAAAGTGCAAGAAATACCATTCCCACACCAGTAATTAACCAGCCAATCATAACCGCTGCAGGGCTTGCGATCGCGGCTACATTTTGAGGTAAGCTGAAAACGCCCGCCCCGATCATCGAGCCAATGACGAGTGCTGTTAGTGAACCCAGCCCCAATTTCTTTTCCATATTAACCTAATTAAAATCTAACTTATGGTGAGATAGCCGAGTATTATGATGACTTATTGAAAAAATGCACGATATAGCTCATGCATTCGACCAATAATTTAGCAAAAAATGCTTTTATTTGAATTTGATCAATTAATCAGAAATCAAAATGAGCCAGTTGAGTACATCTTGGATACTATCTGTACATCAATGTGTCATAACAATGCAACAGACCGAGAGGAAAGCTAATTGACGTTTAGCTTAATACTACCTCTTTTCGTATTTTTGGCTTCAAATAGAGCCTTATCCGCCAGTTGTACCAACTCTTCTAATTCCCATGAGTTAGGCATAATACGCTGATGCTCAATCCCAATGGTTACCGTCACTTTTTCACTGATTGGAGAGTGGGCATGAACTAGAGCGGATTGCTCAAGCTTGTCACTCAGTTCAGATGTTATCTCTTCCACAGCATCTAATGTCAGGTGAGTGAAAAACAGTAGGAATTCATCACCACCATAACGAAAACACATTCCATTTTTTCGTTCTACACTTTTTAAACAGTCTGCGATGGTACGTAATGCTTTATCGCCATAAGTATGGCCATAGTGATCATTGAGTTGTTTAAAATAGTCCACATCAATCATAAAGATTGTCGCACTCGCATGATCACGCTTTGCTCTCTCCATTACAGGAGGAACATAATTTTCCAAAGCATGCCTGTTAAACACTTGTGTTAAGTGGTCAGTGTTCGTCAGCTCCTCTAACAATTCCGTTTGCTTACCCAGTAGCTCCAAACTTTTATTTAGCTCAGTGACATTTCTCACGCACCATAAAACTTCCCCTTCAGCAGAGAAAGGTGCAACAACGGCACTGAAATATTGCTTCTCTTTTGGTCCAACAATCTCTTCAAACTGGGTTATATCACTTGGGGAAATGGTGTATTCGATCATTTGTGATTCACCCGATAGCGATACCTGCTCTAAAACCTTAAGGAAGGATTTAGCCAGTGCTGGTTCAAACAGATCAGTTAAGGAAGAGCCTAATAACTGCTGGGCATCGTGATGAAGTTGTTGGCTAGTTCCCCCCCACACATTAAGATACTTCCCTGCTCTATCGATTAAAAAGACAGGCTCAGGTAAAACCGATAGCACGTGACTAATTTGACATAATGAACGGCGACAATTGTGGGGAGGTGCATGCATGAATTAATGATTCTAATTTAAAATAGTTTGTTACATTACCAAAACAGTATGCCATTTTATATCTGCATTTGCGGATTTTGAGATATCAAGCACCATTTGTTTGTGTTTATAAAAACACCAAATGATTAGATCTGCTCTATCTAAAACAGCCGACGCTTTAAACCTGTTCGTTCTAAAATACGAGTCGAAATCTCTTCCACAGACATACTTGAAGTATTGATATAGGGGATAGCCTCTCTTCTAAAAAGAGCCTCAACACTGATTAACTCCGTGATGCACTGCTCCGTACTTGCATACTCACTATCAGCGAGCCTATTACCACGTATTTCGGTCAATCGTTCGGCATCAATCGTTAAACCGAACAGCTTATGACGGAAAATCTCGAAGCTTGGCAGCAGTTGAAGTCGTTTTATGTCTTCATCAATAAAGGGGTAATTCACAACACGCAAACCAAACTGCATTGCCATGTATAAGCTCGTCGGTGTTTTGCCACTGCGAGAGACACCAAGCAAAATAATATCGGCCTCTTCTAAACCGCGAAGTGAAATGCCATCGTCATGAGCCAGCGTATATTCAACCGCAGCAATCCGATCAAAATAACCAACTGAATCCTTATTCACACTATGTGATCGTTGTAACTGAGGCTTTGCTTCTAAGTCAAGATCCGCTTCAACTGAGGCCACTAGGCGCTCAAGAACATCATAAAAATGAGCATTGGCTTGAAGTAACCTCTCTTTAATCTCAGGAATGACCATAGAGAAAAAGACCAGCGGAAATGTACCAGAAGTTGAAAATGAGAGTTCGATTTCTTTCAGTAAATCATTCAACTTCTCTTCACTTTCGATGAACGGAAATGTTTGAATATTGGCTTTAAATGGGAATTGAGCCAGTACAGTGTGCCCTAACGTTTCGCAAGTGATGGCTGTTCCGTCAGAAACATAGAACACATCACGACTTTGATATTCTGTTTGCATATTTTATTTAAGTTTTAAAAATTTTTTGAGTAGGATGTACCCATAATAACGAAATCCTACACGGGCATGCTATTACGTCCCCCACAGCTTTTAACATTTGTGAAAATTTTTTAAGCCAACACGTAATCGTTTGCCTTTTTCGCACTTAATGCAATGTTTCGGAGATAGACATGCAAAAGTACACTCTTTGGTTTAATACCCTGTCCATGAACGATGTCGACAAAGTCGGCGGTAAAAATGCTTCACTTGGTGAAATGGTTTCTAATTTATCCAATGCAGGCGTTTCAGTCCCTAATGGTTTTGCGACCACTTCGTTTGCCTTCCATCAGTTTTTGGAATTTGAACAGCTTAATGACCGAATTTATGCCCTACTCAATGATTTGAATGTTGAAGATATTGACGCTCTGCGTAAGACAGGCGCGACGATTCGACAATGGATTCTGGATGCTCCCTTCCCAACGGAGTTAGAACATAATATCCGTGAGCATTACGCGACACTGATTGATGGTAATGACGAGCTTTCAGTCGCGGTACGCTCATCCGCAACCGCAGAGGATCTCCCTGATGCCTCGTTCGCTGGTCAACAAGAAACCTTCCTTAATGTCAAAGGCATCGATGCGGTTATCGAAGCAACAAAGCACGTTTATGCTTCGTTATTTAATGACAGGGCTATCTCATATCGTGTACACCAAGGTTTCGATCACGAAGGCATTGCGCTATCTGCGGGTATCCAGCGAATGGTTCGTTCGGATAAAGCGTCATCTGGTGTGATGTTTACTCTCGACACCGAATCAGGATTTGATCAAGTCGCCTTCATTACTTCCTCTTGGGGTCTGGGTGAAATGGTCGTTCAAGGCGCAGTGAACCCCGATGAGTTCTATGTTCATAAACCATCCCTTGAAGCCGGTAATCATTCGATCGTCCGCAAGACCTTTGGCTCCAAACTGATCAAAATGATCTACGCCAATAGCCAAGAGATCGGTAAGCAAGTTGAGATCATTGATACAGATGAAGAAGAGCAGAAGCACTTCTCACTGGCCGATCATGAAATTGAAGAGCTTGCGAAACAGGCTTTAATTATTGAAAAACATTACCAGCGTCCAATGGATATTGAATGGGCCAAAGATGGGATTGACGGCAAGATCTACATTGTCCAAGCTCGACCAGAAACCGTGTGTTCTCAAAGCGATAAGAATGTTGTCGAGCGTTTCCAATTAAACGCGAAAGCAGAAGTCTTGATTGAAGGCCGAGCCATTGGGCAACGAATTGGTACTGGCCCTGTACGCTTAGTCTCTTCTTTAGATCAAATGTCACTAGTCCAAGATGGCGATGTGCTGGTCACAGACATGACAGACCCGGACTGGGAGCCGGTAATGAAAAAAGCTTCTGCTATCGTGACCAATCGTGGTGGCCGAACTTGCCATGCTGCAATAATCGCACGCGAACTCGGTATTCCAGCCATTGTCGGTTGTGGTGATGCGACAGAAAAGCTGACAAATGAGCAATCTGTTACAGTGTCATGTTCTGAAGGTGAAACTGGATTTGTCTATCAAGGCGAGTTGAACTTTGAAGTCAAACAGTCAGCAGTCAACGAGTTACCATTACTGCCGACTAAAGTCATGATGAATGTTGGAAACCCAGATCGTGCTTTCGACTTTGCTCAATTGCCAAATGAAGGTGTTGGTCTTGCTCGTTTAGAGTTCATCATCAATAAGATGATTGGGATCCACCCTAAAGCCCTACTCAATTTTGATGCTCAAACACCAGAACTACAGATGGAGATCACTGAGCGCATTAAAGGCTATAGCGATCCAATCGATTTCTATGTCAGTAAGCTGACTGAAGGTATTGCAACCATAGGTGCGGCTTTCTGGCCTAAGCGTGTGATTGTTCGCATGTCTGACTTTAAGTCAAACGAATATAGCAACTTAGTCGGTGGTAAAGATTACGAACCGCACGAAGAGAACCCAATGCTAGGTTTTAGAGGCGCTTCTCGCTACATCTCTTCCTCTTTTGAAGATTGTTTTGAACTTGAAACTCAAGCAATCAAGCGTGTACGTAATGAAATGGGCTTAAAGAACGTAGAGATCATGATCCCATTTGTTCGAACACCAAGCGAAGCAGAATCGGTGATCGACCTATTAGCTAAATTCGGTTTACGACGCGGTCAAGATGGATTAAAAGTCATCATGATGTGCGAATTGCCGTCTAACGCAATACTCGCAGACGAGTTCTTAAAATTCTTTGATGGTTTCTCTATCGGTTCAAATGATATGACGCAATTGGCTCTTGGTTTAGACCGAGATTCAGGCGATGTCGCGCACTTGTTTGATGAACGAGATCCAGCAGTAAAAGCGTTGCTGAAATTGGCCATTGATGCCGCAACCAAAGCAGGAAAATATATTGGTATTTGCGGACAAGGCCCATCTGACCATGACGATTTTGCTCAATGGTTAATGGAGCAAGGCATTAGTTCTGTATCGTTAAACCCAGATACTGTTGTCGATACTTGGCTCAAGCTTGGTAACATTGACCAAAAATAGCATTCTATAACAAGAATCGTTATTTATAACTGAGCAGATTTATAATTGAGCCGCTCTATAACTAAGTAAAAAAAGCCGATGACATTTTTATGTCATCGGCTTTCTTATTCTTGTCGCTAATGGCTAGTCGCCTTTCACGATTAATCTATTGAGCTATTAACCATAAACCTAGCGTAAGCCGCTGAGAAACTCATGCCTTGTCGCTGGATTGGACTTAAAGATCCCACCTAATGCAGTAGTAGTGGTTTCACTTGTTGCATCCATTACTCCGCGTGATTTAACGCAGTAATGCACCGCATCCATCGTTACTGCAACATCTTCTGTCTCAAGCAAGGTTTGCAATGCGACTAGAATCTGTTGTGTCATCCGTTCTTGCACCTGAGGGCGCTGAGCGAAGAAACGTACGATACGATTAATTTTTGATAATCCGATGATTTTTCCACGTGGTATATAAGCCACCGCTGCTTTGCCATCTATTGTGACTAAGTGGTGCTCACACGTGCTGGTTACCGTAATGTCCTTTACTCTAACCATTTCACTAACGTTCATCTTGTTCTCGATGACGGTGATTTTTGGAAAGTTTGTGTAGTCTAAACCTGAAAACACTTCATCAACATACATCTTGGCGATGCGTTGAGGTGTCTCTTCTAAACTATCGTCAGTAAGGTCTAGCTCGAGTAGAGATAAGATTTCACGCATATGGTGTTCAATCTTTTCTTTTTTCTCTTCTCGGCTTACATCATTAGGACGCATCGGCGTCTCTAATCCACGGCTTGATAGCGCATCTTTAACCAACAGAGCTGATTCGCTAAGACCTGACATTCGCATTCCTCTTGATTTACCCCTTTTGGATGGCAGACAAGCATACTCGCAATCTTGAATAATTACACCCCTATTTTGGTGAGGGGCATTGCACTGAAGTGATGAATACCAACACCTGTGGAGTATATTGCCAGGGCTAAATTTATGCTAAAGTACTCGGCGATAACACTCTAATAATGACAAGTACCAAAGGATTCTTATATGGGCTGCTGTGACGCTCCGGGCTTAATGCCTATTGAAGACGCGCTAGACAAAATGCTTTCGCGTATCTCTCCTATTCAAACGACCCTACAACTACCTCTTGCTGATGCTTTAGGCTATGTCCTAGCTGAAGACGTTTTATCTCCAATTTTTGTTCCACCTTTTGATAATTCTGCAATGGATGGTTATGCGATAAAACTCGCTGATCTTGAGCGTTCCAATATATTACCGCTTGCTGGTAAATCTTTCGCCGGACTTCCATTTGAAGGTGAATGGCCTGCTGGAACCTGCATCCGTATCATGACAGGCGCCAAAATCCCTGAGGGCTGTGATGCTGTTATCATGCAAGAAAATACCGCAGTGACAGATCTTGGCATTGAAATTAAACAAGAGAACATCAAACCACAAAACAATATTCGCCCTACCGGTGACGACATCAAACAAGGTGACATTGTTCTAGAAAAAGGGGTAAGACTTACCCCGCGCGATATTCCAATGATCGCCTCTCTTGGCTTTAGTCATCTAAACGTTATTGCTAAACCTAAAGTGGCTTTCTTCTCTACTGGTGACGAGTTGAAATCATTGGGTGAGACGTTGGAAGATGGTCAAATATACGACAGCAATCGCTATGGAATTAAACCTCTCATTGAAGGTTTTGGCTGCGAAGCGATTGATCTTGGAATCATTCCAGACTGCCAAGACACCTTACGCGCAACATTTGAAGAAGCACAAAAAATGGCTGATGTGGTTGTCACTTCTGGCGGAGTCAGTGTCGGTGAAGCGGATTACACTAAAGACATACTCGAAGAACTTGGGGAGATCGGTTTTTGGAAACTTGCGATTAAACCTGGCAAACCTTTCGCATTTGGCGCTTTAGATGATGCATGGTTCTGTGGGTTGCCAGGAAACCCGGTTTCAGCCATTTTGACCATGTATGTTTTAGTTCAACCTATGCTAGCGAAACTCGCAGGCCATACTCATTGGCAAGCACCTGAATCCATCCCTGCCATTACAAAAACTGCGTTCAAAAAAGGCCCGGGCCGAACAGACTATCAACGTGGGATCTACACCATCATAAATGGTCAGTTCGAAGTTGAATCGACAGGCAACCAAAGCTCTGGTGCATTTCGTTCAATGAGCCTTGCTAATTGCTTCGTCGTTATTGAACGTGACAGAGGTAATGTTCAAGTGGGTGAAACCGTTCAGATCCAGCAGTTTAACTCTACGCTTTATTAAGGAATTGAGAGTTGGAAATATTATCTGACCAAGAGATGCTTCGCTACAATCGTCAAATCATCCTCAAACAGTTTGATTTTGATGGACAGGAAGCCCTAAAGCAGAGCTCAATTTTGATCCTTGGTGCTGGTGGCCTAGGTTGTGCCTCTTCTCAATACCTTGCCACGGCGGGCGTTGGAAAAATCACCTTGATTGATGATGATGTCGTTGAACTGTCGAATTTACAACGTCAAGTGCTACACAGTGACGCAGACATTGGTTGTTTGAAAGTCGATTCCGCTAAGGAGACGCTTTTAGCTCTTAACCCTCATATCATGGTTGATACGGTTTCTGAACGCTTAAACGATGAGCAGCTTAGACAACTTGTGGAATCGCACTCTTTAGTACTCGACGCAAGTGACAACGTAGCAACTCGAAATCAACTGAACAGACTCTGCTTTGCGACTAAAACACCATTAGTTTCTGGTGCCGCTATTCGTATGGAAGGTCAAATTAGTGTATTCACTTATGATGATGAGAATCAGCCATGCTATCAATGCCTCAGTAGCCTATTTGGAACCGCTGCATTAAGTTGTGTTGAGGCGGGAGTAATGGCTCCTGTTGTCGGAATTATCGGGGCGACTCAAGCGCTAGAAGCCATTAAGGTATTAGCGAACTTTGGCCAGTCGAAGCAAGGAAAGCTATTGATCTTAGATGCGATGTCACTGACATGGCGTGAAATGAAATTATTCAAGCAGCCATCGTGTCCGGTATGTAGCAAATAACGTCATCGATCCATCCAGTTTCATGGCTGGTAGCATTACTCCGTCACTCATCATTAAGCCTTAGTCTAATCGCTAAGGCTTTTTTCATATCTCCAATATTGATAATCAAATTGAGAATATAGAAAATATAAAAATAAAAGACATTGAAATCAAAAGGTTAAAAATGGCACGCAACTTGTAATAAGGAGTATACGTTAGAAGGAAAGGAAGATGACATGAGAATACTACCTATTGTTGCTTTATCATTGGCTACCTACGGAGAGGCGGCATTGGCAGCCCCATTCGATACTTGTCCAAGCAAAGCCTATTTATTCCAATCAAACCCAGTTCAAGTGTATGGCTTAAACTTAGTTACTGGTCAATCAACGCTGATACAAAGCGACACAGGCATGGATGTGAACATTAACGGTGTCGGGTTCGACTTTGAAAACCGCTATATCTATGGTTACGACACAACGAATAAACAAATCGTAAGGTTAGGCCACGACTTCCAAGCAGAGATCGTTAACACAGCTAATTTACCCACTGGCCACACTTTTTATGTGGGTGATGTTCACGACCAATATTATTACCTATACCGCACTGGAAAAGGGCTTTTTAGAATTGACTTGCGCCCACTTGAGAGTGATCCAACGGCCATTTTATTAGTAGAGCAGATCTCCTCTTCCGCTAGCCCAAAATTAACGGATTTCGCTTTCCACCCCGGTGATGGTTCTCTATATGGTATCGATAATAACAGCGGCGGTTTATATCGCTTTAATACGTCAACAGGCGCTGAAACATACATCGGAGATACTGGCGAGCTAGGAACATTTGGAGCGGGTTACTTTGATGTCAACGGTTACTACTACGTATCTCGAAATCAAGATGGACAAGTCTACCGTATTGATTTATCCGACGATGCTCAAATAGCCGCCGGAAATGTCCCTGCGGTTAAATTTGCAGATGGTCCTTCATCTAGTCAAAACGATGGTGCACGTTGTGCAAATGCTCCTGTGATTGATGAAGACTCGACCATCGATTTTGGTGACGCTCCTGATAGCTACCAAACTACGCTTGCCAGTAATGGCCCGCGACACCAAATCGATGGCATGACTTGGTTAGGCAACACAGTACCAGACGGAGAACAGGATGGTTTTGTGTCCCCTTTAAGTGATAACACTTCTGGCAGTAATGATGAAGATGGAATCGGATTTGTTACCGCTCTAGAAACTGGTTTTGACTCCATTATTATTGCCAATGCTTCAATCTCTGGTTACTTGTCTGCATGGATAGACTGGAACCAAGATGGTGATTTCGACGATGAAAACGAGAAGGTATTTTCAGACAAGGAGCTCACTGCTGGCACGAATCAACTGCTGCTGAATGTCGATATCAATGCCCTAAACGGTAACACATGGGCTCGATTTCGTTTCAGTCAACAAACAGGACTTAATTACAACGGAGGCTCCACCTCTGGAGAAGTGGAAGACTATCAAATCAACGTTTTCAATGATGGGGCCACTGCTCGATACTTCCCAAGCGAATTTGGCTACGCGACCCTCGCTTATGAAGATAACTGGCCCTATACCGCAGATTACGATATGAACGACGTCGTCATGTTCTACCACATCACCGAAATTGTTAAAGAGAATAAGGTGGTTAAATCAACCATTAAAGGCCGATTTGCAGCTTATGGCGCAGACTATAAAAATGGATTTGCTGTTAGATTAGCTGGATTGTCTCGCTCTGAGATTGATACGGCTCGTACCTTCCAACAGCATAACGGTGCAATCAATGAAGATAGCGGATTGGAGCTGGATGCCAACGAAGCAATATTTATTATATCGAACGATTTAACGTCTAAATTTTCAACAAATTGCAGTTACTATCGAACCATTAATAGCTGTAAAGACTCCGAAGCTTTTGCTTTCAACTTAAGCATTACATTGAAAGAAGATGCTGATGTCTCTTCTCTTATGGGAATGCCATATGACCCATTCATCTTTGCCTCACCAGGAACCTATCATGGGCAGGGCTTACCCAATCACCCCGGTCGTAGCTATGAGATACATTTAGCTGACCAGGCCCCAACAGAGAAATTTGATACCGATAACCTTGCCGGCCTTGGTGTCGATGTCAGTGATGAAAGTTCAGGTGTTTACTTTAAGACAGCGACAAATTTACCTTGGGCGCTACTCATTACCGATGAATGGGAATGGCCGACAGAACGTACCGACCTTGTAACGGCCTATCCGAGTTTTGCCGAATATGCCCAATCTGGTGGCAGTAAAAACACTGATTGGTTTGAGTCATCAAATGCTATACAAAATAAATACTATCAACCATAAGGGTATCGATTATGAAAAATTTACTGACTGTAACGACGCTAACTCTTATTCTTATGGGATGTGGGGGCGGAGGAGGTGGGGGTGGAAGCTCTGAAGGCGGTAATAGCACCGCCACTCCGGCAGAAAGTACCTTAACGACCTCTGAGCTAATTGTTCCTGATGGGTTTGACTACAACCCAATAGACGATTTTCAGCTCAAGCTTGATTTAAGCAGTGAGACCACACAACGTGCATACGTATCTGTCTACCATCAATTTAGCACCGATAATAGCGCAGCCATACAAGCGAATTATTCAAGTCGCATCGCATCAGCTTCATTGCAAGAAGGTAAAAGCACCATCAACTTTACAGTACCAAATGCAAAAAAAGAGTTGCTTGTCGAAATATGGTTTTATGATGGGTCTCCTGCTAAACAGCAGATTTTTACTACCACGAACCGCCAATTAATTTGGTAATCAATTTCATGGGAAGTTGGACAATATTGCCGCTTCCCTAGTTTTTCTTCCCATTCCCCCCAGTAAATAAGTTATGTTTCTCACATCTAAGCAAAAAATGTCACTTACTACCAAATCAATACTTGCTTCACTATTTTGAATAGCTACCATGGTATCACAAACAGCGTACTGAAAAGCTTCATGAGGTTAAATGGCAGAATTAAAGAAAAACATCTGGACTATGTATACAGTTGTTTTAATTGCGACCATGTTGTTATTCGGAATATTTTGCCACTCTCGTTACCAAGTAATAGAACAGCAAGCGACAAATGATCAAATATTACAGTTAGAGCTTTTTGTTAATTCAACAAACTCGCTTTTAAAGGGTCAAGAAACACTGCTAGAGATAATGGGACAACAAATAATCTCTCAAGATGATTATACTCGAACCGCCTCATTACAAATTCGTCCCCTCCTTAATAAGTTGCTGGAGTTGCACCCAGCAATAGAAGCTTTTGGCCTTACCAACCCTGAAGGCACTTTCATCGCAGTCAGTTCAAACCTTGAGTTATCTGCGATGCCTAATCTATTAGAGCATAAACCCAGTCATGACGATTTTCTCAATGCTCTCAATAGTAACTCAGTTGTCGTAGGGAAAACTTATGTCGTACCGTCATTAGAAAAGCCTGTCATCCCCATCCGAAAAGCGTTACGAGAGGCATCAGGTGAAGTTAAAGCATTGATGACCGCAGGGCTTAAAATCCAAAGCACAATGGTGCTCAATAATACAAGCCACCTAAACTCATCCAACTCATTGCAATTAGTACGTGAAGATCTGTACCCTCTTTATATATCTGCGGATAATTATCCTGAAGATTGGTACAAAAACCCCATGTCTATAGAAAATTACCAGTCTGGTATTGCCAAAATAAACGAAAAGTACGGACTTTCAGAGGCTGAAATCAAGAAATCAGCTCGGTCTTACACCATCAATATCGATTACCCAGGGCAGAGTTTTCTTACTTCCGTCTGCTTTATTCCTGAATTTAACATTTGGGCGATGTCTCAAACCGACCGCAAATTTCTAGAGCAACAATTTTATTCTGAGTTTGTATTCTTATCTTCTGTATTTTTAATGATACAAATTTGTTTCTACACTCTCGTTCGATCTATCGCAAAAAATGACAGAAAAACACGTGAAAAGCTTCTGTATCAGGCAACTCACGATCATTTGACAGGATTGCCAAACCGTCCTTACCTTTCTGACTCTCTTAGTCAATGGCTAGATTTACCAAGCGAAACCTTCTATCTGCTCTACATCGATATCGATAATTTCAAAAGTGTTAACGAAGCTCACGGCCATACTTTTGGTGATAAGATTCTTATCGACATCTCTGAGCGTTTGAAAACATGTGTTACCCCTTCGGATATTTTAATCAGAAAAGTCAGTGATGAATTCATCGTCATGGTTAAAAAGCATAATGTTCAAGACCTACGAAAATTTGCCGACAATATACAAGACAAACTTTCTAAGCCTTACACCATAGATGGTAACCAATTTCTATTAGGCAGCAGTATTGGTATAGCAACTTACCCTGAACACGGTGGGAATTTAGATGAACTGCTAAGAGCCGCAGACATTTCTATGTTTCAGGCTAAAAAAGAACGTAACGCATCGATAATGTTCAACTCGGAAATGCAAGCGCAACACCTTCAAACGATGGCAATTGAACAAAAACTAAGACTGGCCATTGAAAACCAAGAGCTATTCATGGTTTATCAGCCTCAATTTGATATGGAAGGCAACCTATACGGTGTTGAAGCTCTCGTTCGTTGGATTGACACAAAACTCGGATTCGTTCCACCGAACGTTTTCATTCCAATTGCTGAAAAATCTGGGTTAATGCCTAAATTAGGCAAGTTTATTATTGAACGAAGCCTGAGCGATATCAGCCAGTTACCACAAGCAATGTCCAATGATTTAAGGTTGTCACTCAACATTTCAGAGAGACAATTCATGCAAGTTGATTTTGTTCCTCATCTCATGAAATCTTTGAGCTACTCAAAGTTCAATGCGAATAATTTGACCATTGAAATTACAGAAAACCTATTTATTGAAGATCTCGATTATGTAAAACCGATTTGCGAGCAACTGCATCAATTAGGCATTAAGATTTCTCTCGATGATTTTGGTACTGGCTACTCTTCATTAAGTATGCTGAAAGCACTACCGATTGATGAATTGAAAGTCGATAAGAGTTTCATTGATAATATCCATAGTGATCACCAATCTTTGACGATGGTAAAAAACATCATCGCAATTGGGAAAATATTTGAAATGGTCGTTCTCGCTGAAGGCGTTGAAACAAATGACCAAAAGAACGTACTAAGAGAGTGTCAGTGCGATTTACTACAAGGTTATCTCTACTCTAAACCAATCTCACCTGAAGAGCTTAAAGCATTTACCCTAGAAAAATGAAACAAACTGCACTATAAAATAATGGGAATGATATCGATATCATTCCCTTCTCTCTTAAATGGTGGTTTGATTCATTCTATTGAGCTGCTTTCCTAACGCTTAAATGATCATGCTTTCATAGTTTTGGATTTAAGAAACATATCTAGGCTCCTGAGCATTTCAGCACGTTAGGATTCAGATCTTTTGCTCTCTTTCATCTGCTCATCTAAATTCAATACGGTCAAAGCATTGCTTACGCTAGTTGCTATCACATCAATAACCCCACTTCTCAACGCACCAAGTAGCGCTAATGGTTTACTATTTTCTGCCACAATCGCAATCACTTCCGAGATTGGTCGAAACTCTTCAATACTCAACCCAATAACACGATCACTCATGACCGTATTCGCAGCATTGCCATCAATATTGAAGAAATCGTGCCCTGCAAAATCACCTACAACTCCTTGTTGCAAGCGCGACTGCACCACTTCATCTGGTGTAAACCAGCCGAGATCAACCATGTAGCTATTTTCACTCATGTCACCAATACCAACTAATGCAACATCCGCTTTACGAGCTAAATCTAAAGTCTGCTTAACCGTTCCATTTTGCATGAAGGCCATTTTCTGATCTTTATTCTCCGCATAAGCAGGTGCATAAAGTGTTTCAGATGTACCCCCATATTTTTTCGCTAGTTGTCGGCAGATATGATCAGCGTTGAACATTCCGCCCCGCGGGTGAATACCTCCGATACCACATACGAATTTACAATCCCGCGGTGTTATTACCCCTATATGGTGAGCAACCGATGAAACATTTCTGCCTTGCCCTACCGTTACCACCATTCCGTTTTTTAACGTGCTAGTCAGGTAGTTTGACACCAAACCTGACACTTGGAGACGCTGCTGCTCTTCATTAGGTTGGTCTAATGCGATAAGCGCTCTTTTAACACCAAATCGCTCAACTAGCCTTTGCTCGATTTTGGCACTAAATACAGGGTGATATTTTACCGTAATTTCAACGATCCCTTCATCTCTAGCTTGTTTAAGCATACGCCCAACTTTAGCTCTTGAAATCGAGAATTTTTTTGAAATCTCTTCTTGAGTGGCACCGTCTTGATAGTAAGCTACGGAGATCTCAGTAAGGAGATCGGTATTATCTAAAGAAACATCTTGGCTATTATTACTCATATCCAATTCTCATAAATATTAAAAATGACATACCCAATCACTATCTTTTTAATGTGTAATTTATAAAAAATAGCATTTGGGTATGGCTTAAAGGTGTTCATATGCTCAGGGGGTAATCATATGTCAACACATTATGGGAATGCAACATTTGCCCATAGCCATTACAAATACTCAAACAAATTCTACAGGTTCTTGGTTGCCATGCAGCCCTTACAAATACTGGGCAAACGTTTATCTGAGTTGAGCCATGTGAGAGCGATTAAAAATACTTGATTTAAGTCATCATATGTTAGATTCAGTAATTGACTTTATCTCCAGATAAGATAAATATGGACACATCATTTACTCAGTGTTCGAACAAATGCTCAGCGCAATTGTTTAAACCGAAAAATTTTCAAGTTTATTGATGATTCTCTATTAAGCTTAACGAAACTTGAGCTTTATAAATCAACAATTAACTCGCTTTCAAATGCCCTGTTCACTTTACAGTAAAGTGACTAAGCCCAGAGAAATAGGATGATCAACATGAGCAATAAATTAGAGCAACTTCGTAAACTAACCACTGTTGTAGCTGACACTGGTGATATCGAAGCAATTAGCAAATACACTCCAGAAGATGCAACAACTAACCCTTCTCTAATTCTTAAAGCGGCTCAAATTGAAGAGTATGCACCTCTAATCGACGCTTCTATTGAATACGCTAAAGCTCAAAGCTCAGATAAAGCACAACAAGTTCAAGATACTTGTGACATGCTTGCTGTAAACATCGGTAAAGAAATTCTTAAAGTTGTTCCAGGTCGTATCTCTACAGAAGTTGACGCACGTCTTTCTTACGATATGGAAGGCAGTGTTGCTAAAGCTCGTCAACTTATCAAAATGTACAACGACGCTGGTATCACTAACGACCGCATTCTTATCAAACTTGCTTCTACTTGGGAAGGCATCCGTGCTGCTGAAATCCTAGAGAAAGAAGGCATCAACTGTAACCTAACGCTACTTTTCTCTTTCGCTCAAGCTCGTGCTTGTGCTGAAGCTGGCGTATTCCTAATCTCTCCTTTCGTTGGCCGCATCATGGACTGGTACAAAGCGAAAGAAGGTCGTGACTTTGAAGCTCAAGAAGATCCAGGTGTTGTTTCTGTTGCTGGTATCTACAACTACTACAAAGAACATGGTTACAAAACTGTTGTTATGGGCGCAAGCTTCCGTAACATCGGCGAAATCCTTGAACTTGCTGGTTGTGACCGCCTAACAATCGCTCCTCAACTTCTTGCTGACCTGGAAGCTGCTGAAGGCGAAGTAGTAGAGAAGCTAATTGACTCTAACGGTAATAAAGAGCGTCCAGCAGCAATGACTCACGCTGAATTCCTATGGGATCACAACCAAGACCCAATGGCAGTTGAGAAACTAGCTGAAGGTATCCGCAACTTCGCAGTAGACCAAGGTAAACTGGAAGTAATGATTGAAGCTAAGCTTTAATCTTAAAGAATTCAAATGAGAGGAGCAGTTTTGTTCCTCTTTCTTTTACAAACTTAAATTTTCGGATGTACTATGAACCGTAAACCTCTAGCTAACGCTATTCGTGCTCTAAGCATGGACGGTGTACAACAAGCAAACTCTGGCCACCCAGGCGCTCCTATGGGTATGGCTGATATCGCTGAAGTTCTTTGGCGCTCTCACCTAAACCACAACCCAGCAAACCCAGAGTGGGCAGATCGCGACCGTTTTATTCTTTCTAACGGCCACGGTTCAATGCTTATTTACTCTCTACTTCACCTTGCTGGTTACGAGTTATCGATTGAAGATCTTAAAAACTTCCGTCAACTACACTCTAAAACTCCAGGTCACCCAGAGTACGGTTACGCTCCAGGTATCGAAACAACAACGGGCCCTCTAGGCCAAGGCATTACTAATGCTGTTGGTATGGCAATGGCTGAAAAAGCACTTGCTGCACAGTTCAACAAAGAAGGTCACGACATCGTTGATCACTTCACTTATGCATTCATGGGTGATGGCTGTCTGATGGAAGGTATCTCACACGAAGCATGTTCTCTAGCCGGCACGCTTGGTCTTGGTAAGCTTGTTGCTTTCTGGGATGACAACGGTATCTCTATCGATGGTGAAGTTGAAGGTTGGTTCTCTGACGATACACCTAAACGTTTTGAAGCATACGGCTGGCATGTAATCCCAGCAGTAGATGGCCACGATTCAGACGCAATCAATGCCGCTATCGAAGCAGCAAAAGCAGAAACAGGTCGTCCTACTCTAATTTGTACTAAAACTATCATCGGTTTTGGTTCTCCAAATAAAGCAGGCACACACGACTGTCACGGCGCACCACTTGGCCACGACGAAATTAAAGCAGCAAAAGCACAACTTGGTTGGGAGCACGATTCTTTTGAAATTCCGTCGGAAATTTACGCAGAGTGGGATGCGAAAGAAGCAGGCGCAACTAAGGAAGCAGCGTGGAACGAGAAATTTGCAGCTTATGAAGCAGCACACCCTGAGCTGGCAGCTGAATTCAAACGCCGCGTAAACGGTGACCTTCCTGCTGAATGGGAAGAGAAAGCATCTGCAATCATTGCTGATCTTCAAGCTAATCCAGCAAACATTGCTTCACGTAAAGCATCTCAAAATGCTCTAGAAGCGTTTGGTGCAATGCTACCTGAATTCATGGGCGGTTCTGCTGACCTTGCGCCTTCTAACTTGACAATGTGGTCTGGTTCTAAGTCGCTAACAACTGAAGATTTCGCAGGTAACTACATCCATTACGGTGTACGTGAATTCGGTATGACAGCAATCATGAACGGTATTGCTCTGCACGGTGGTTTCGTACCATACGGCGCAACATTCCTAATGTTCATGGAATACGCTCGTAACGCAATGCGTATGGCTGCTCTGATGAAAATTCAGAACATCCAAGTATACACACACGATTCAATCGGCCTAGGTGAAGATGGTCCAACTCACCAACCTGTTGAGCAAGTTGCTTCTCTACGTCTAACTCCAAACATGAGCACATGGCGCCCATGTGACCAAGTTGAGTCAGCGGTAGCTTGGAAACTAGCAATCGAACGTAAAGATGGTCCAACAGCACTTATCTTCTCTCGTCAAAACCTTGCACAACAAGATCGTGACGCAGAACAACTAGCAAACATCGCTAAGGGTGGTTACATCCTGAAAGATTGTGCAGGTAAACCAGAACTTATTCTTATCGCAACAGGTTCTGAAGTTGAACTTGCAACTGAAGCTTACGCTCAGTTAACTGCTGAAGGCAAAAATGTTCGCGTTGTTTCAATGCCAGCAACTGATGCATTTGACAAGCAAGATGAAGCTTACCGTGAATCAGTACTTCCTTCAGACGTAACTGCACGTATAGCTATCGAAGCGGGCATTGCTGATTTCTGGTACAAGTACGTTGGTTTCGGTGGCAAGATCATCGGCATGACAACGTTCGGCGAATCTGCTCCTGCTGACCAGCTGTTCAAAATGTTTGGTTTCACTACTGAAAACGTAGTAAACACAGCAAAAGAGCTACTAGCTTAACTCTAAGTGTGGCTTAATTAGCAAAGCTGAATAAGCATCATCAAATCCCTGCATTGAAAAATGTGGGGATTTTTTATATCGAGAGCACAGCATTTTCTCCTTATTTCTGGGCCTATAGGCACATGATAAGCATGACATTAGATCTTATGATGTTATCATTTTATTAATAAATATAATTTAGGTGTAGGACACGGAATGCACACTCTTAAACGGTTTTTCTATGAGCTAGCGAAAGAAATACGTGATGTAATTTATACTCTTTCTAAAATAATGATCCCAATTATAATAATTATTAAGATCATCGAAGAGTGTGGTGGCATCATCATATTGAGCGACTTACTGGGTCCTCTGATGAATAACGTTGGGCTGCCAAGCGAGATGGGCCTCGTTTGGGCGACAACACTGCTTACGAATATTTATGCAGGTCTTATTATTCTAGTGAACCTTGATATTCCACTGACTGTGGCACAAAGTTCAATTCTTGGAAGCATGCTTCTTCTCTCCCACTCCCTTCCCATTGAGGGGGCTATTGCTAAAAAAGCGGGGGTCAATTTATGGGTAACGCTAACCATTCGAATTGGTGGTAGCTTATTTTTAGCTTGGCTACTTCACCTCACTTATGATGCAACTGGCGCGTTATCTCAACCCGCTCAAATATTATGGAAGCCTGACATTAACCCCGATACCAGTTATCTCGCATGGAGTATTGATCAAGCCAAGAACTTATTGATGGTTTATGTCGTAATAGCCGCACTTCTTTTCAGTTTGAAAATTCTCAAGTTGCTTGGCATTGAAAAAGTCATGGCACTTCTATTAAAACCATTTTTACGTATTTTAGGTATCAGCAAAGAAGCGACAAACTTAACCATTATTGGCATCACGTTAGGGCTTTCATTCGGTGGTGGCTTGTTGATTAATGAAGCTCAGAAAGGTCATATAAAAGCGAGAGATGTATTTACTTCAATCATGCTGTTGAACCTTTTACACAGCTTGATCGAAGATACGCTGGTCGTTCTATTGATCGGAGCCGATTTCAATACAATTTTCTGGGGACGAATCGTTTTCGCAATCAGTATTATCGCTGTAGTTGCCGCCATTGTGCGCAGGCTCAATAGCGGTTTCTGTGAACGGTATTTTTACAAAAATGTTGTACCTAACACTTAGCACTTAGCACTTAGCACTAAACGCTTACAGACCTTATCGTTTGATTTCTGATAATTCTCGAAACCAAAAGAGTCATACCACGGCTCTTTTGGTTTATGTGTTTGAAACACTCTCTTTGTGCTATCCCGCAATCTCCTTTTTAATATGGTGCTTTGTATTAACAACAAAAATGGCAATCACGGCAAATACAAAGGGCAATACGTATAAGTTTAAGTTTTGCCAACCGACTGTCGATTCCAACCAACCACTTAATAGTGCCGTAACCGTTACGCAGCTGAATACAAAGAATTCATTGAACGCTTGAGCTTTTGCCTTATTTTGCTCTTTATAGGATTGGCTAAATAACCCTGTTGCGGAGATAAACATAAAATTCCAGCCAACACCAAGTAATACCAGCGCTAATCTAAAGTGCCAAATAGATTGTCCATGTAGATTGATCGCGATACAGCCTATAAAGAGCATACCGCCTATCAGGATAATCAGTCGTGGACCATATCGCTCAACTAACTTCCCTGTAAAAAAGGCAGGAACAAACATACCAAGCACATGCCATTCAATTACTCCTGCAGCCTTGGTGAAATTAAACCCACAACCTATCATCGCTAAAGGTGTTGCTGTCATCAAAATATTCATCACAGCATACGCGACCATTGCAGCAAAAACGGCCACCATAAAATTCGGCTGAGTGATTATATCTTTTAAGGGCTCTGACCGAATCGATTGGCTTCTCTCTGCTGGCTTGGGAAATTGAATGGTTTGGAGTAAGAGTAATGCTAAAAAATTCAAAACGATCAATGACGCAAAAGCGCCAACATATAATCCATCAGACGACCATTGTTGGGAATAGATCGCGAGGTTAGGACCTAACACTGCTGCCAATACACCACCAGCCATAGAAATTGAGATGGCCCGATGCCGAGCATGCGCATCACACACTTCTATCGCAGCAAAACGGTACAAAGTGCCAAAACCGATGCCAACGCCGAGCAAAAATGTTCCGACACAAAAAATCCAAAATAAATGGTGGTACAAAGAGAATGTCGCCAGAGACGCTCCTAAAATACCAACGAGATTACCGATACTAAAACCACGCTTTCTTCCCAACTTACCCATAATCATTGATGCTGGAATCGTTGCAGACATCAAGCCAAGAAATTGCAACGCAACAGGTAGAGTAATCATGCTTGGCGAGGGTGCGATTTGCTGCCCAATAAGACCAATCACCGAGATCAATAAAATATTGCCTGTCATTAATAGAGCTTGGCAAAGTGACAATAGCCACACGTTTCGATTCATTTATGCCGTATCCTTACCTTCAATAATTCGCCTTTAAAAGCCATAAGTACCATGCTGACGGAGTTATCATTAGATGTCGACATAAATTGTTACTAATATGTTTCTTTGTGGGGAGTTTTTAACCGGCAGAAAAAAGCCCCACCATTTCAGAAATCAAATTCACTGAAAATAAAACAGGGCCTGTGACGGATGTAGAGTAATGTTAAACCGTCTCTCCATGAGTCACTGCTTTACGGAGATCTTTGGCACTTGGCCACGTATAAACCAACTCATTGACTTTGTTACCGCAAGGCGCATTCCACAGGCGGTCTACCGACTTCTGCCCACCGAGAGATTCATAAAATTCAACTGCTGGGTGGTTTTCAGCCATCACCTCTAAATAAACACCTGAACCTGAAAAGTACTGCTCGATCCACGCTGACATCTCATCCAACAGTTTTGAACCTAACCCACGCCCATGATAATTCTCATCGATATGCAGTGCATCAATGATGGTTCCGCGTTCAAAGTCATGATTACCGAAGGCACAGATGAAGCCACACAACAAACCGCCCTCTTCTATTAGCAAAACATGCTGGTTAAAAGGTGGGTTAATCAACCGCGTTTGCCAGATAACTAAACGGTCATCGAGTACATCATGCTCAAGATACTCATCACCAAGAATCCCTTTGTAATACTGCTTCCAACTCTGAGCGTGAAGCTGAGCAATGCGCTCATAATCCTTATATTCCGCTACTTTTAATTCCATTTAATAGTCCTTATTACCTCAGATACAGCGTTCTATTCACATTTAATACTATTCACCCATCAATTAAAAGCAAAACATTCTAATCACATTTATAACAATCCCATTTGACTTACACGTGTACGCTGATATTCTAGCGTACGCTCGTAAGCTCAAACTATATTGAATGGTAGTAAGCTGTAGAAGAGCACGACTCTATTTTTTGTCGTGACGACGATAATAGTTGTCTAACAAAATGATCATTACTGAATGACTTAACCACTAAGTTATTCTTACCTATATACTGTTACTCACGGAAACTGACACATGGAATCAAGTAAAAAGCCGCCAATTATGTGGCTTAATGTCTTCATTTTCTCTTTTAGTATGCTTCTTGCTGCTGTTGTCGCCCCTTGGTATGGCATGACTTTCGGCTATGGTGTGGAGCATTGGGTTTGGCTGCTCATCTGTTTTTGTTTCTGTAACTTATCCATCACCACAGGGTATCACCGTCTTTGGTCGCACAAAGCGTTTGAATCTCACGCAATCCTACGAGTACTGTTTGCTCTTGGCGGCGCATTTGCCTTGCAAAATAGTGCCTTACACTGGTCTTCTGATCATCGTGTCCATCACAAACACGTTGATAATAATGATAAAGATCCCTACTCTGCAAAACTTGGGTTCTGGTACTCACATATTGGTTGGATGATCCGTAACTACACTGAAGCAAGCTATTTTGACTATGAAAACTGTCGAGATTTGAAAAAAGATAAAGTACTCATGTGGCAACACAAACACTATATTCTTCTTGCTGTTATCATGAACTTTGGCATTCCCATTGCGCTTGGCCTTTTCTATGGCGACGTGTGGGGCATGTTATTAATGGTTGGCGCCGTACGCTTGGTGCTAAATCATCACACCACGTTCTTCATCAACTCTCTTGCTCATATATGGGGTAGTCAGCCTTACACAGACAAAAACACAGCCCGAGATAATGGCTTTCTGGCTTTTCTGACATTTGGTGAGGGTTACCATAATTACCATCATATCTTTGAGAATGATTATCGTAATGGCATTTACTGGTGGCAATATGATCCAACGAAGTGGCTTATCAAATCATGTTCATGGCTTGGCCTTGCGGGAAAACTACGTAAAACACCGCAAGCTAGAATTGAAAAAGCCCGCGCTCAGATGTCATTAAAATTAGCACAAGACAAAATCGCTAACCTTCCAAACAGACAACAGATTTCTGAAAAATTGCAACATGAGTTTGACTTGCTGGTAGAGCAGATGAATGAGTATTACGCGGTAAAAAAACAGTTGATCGAGAATAGAAAAGACAGTGTGGTGAAGAAGTACGAACACTCTCTTCTAAAAGTTCGCTATGAATTGATCCAGAAAAAGTTCGAACAACAGAAACTAAATTGGTCACAAATGGTGGCACAATACGCTTAGTGTACTAGGCAGTTCATTGTTAACTAAAAAACTAAAACGATGCTTTATGTGGCATCGTTTTTTTGCACTATGTCTTAAAGCAAATGCCTTAAAGCAAATCTCTTAACGCCATCTATTTTAAAGCAAATACCTTAAAGTAGATGCCGTACTGGATTAGAGTACTTGCTTGCCCAATTTCAAGGTTGCTGCAATGTTTCGTGCCGTACGGACTAGATTTAATTCTGCTTCTTCAAGTACCTGTGGTAAAGGCTGGGGAGAACGAACGGTACCGAATACACAGTCAATGCTACTGTAAAGTGCTTTAACATCTTTACCTAGTGATCCAGCAATGCCAATCACTGGAATCCCCTTATCTTGCGCTCGCTTAGCCACACCATAAGGCGCTTTGCCTTGTAGCGTCTGATCATCCATCTGACCTTCACCAGTAATCACCAAATCGGCATTATCCAATATCAGGTCAAAATCTAATGTGTCTAGCACCATTTCAATCCCTGCCTTTATTTGAATATCAAACGCTAAGCTCAGTCCCATCGGAGTGCCTCCAGCAGCGCCGAAGCCGCTTACCGTGAGTGCATTTATCCCATTGACAGATTCTCCACACTTTGCAAATTGCTTTAATGCTAAATCAAGAGCTTGCAGATCATCTTTATTCGCTCCTTTTTGCGGGCCAAAAATGTAACTTGCGCCATTTTTACCACACAGCGGGTTATCAACATCGCAGGCAAGAATAAGCTCTACCTCTGAGCAGCGATGATGTAAGTTGGATAGATCAATGGCTTTGAGATCCTTAAGTGCAATCCCACCGACAGGTAAATCATTACCTGAATCATCAAGTAAACGACCTCCTAGAGCTTGTAAAATGCCAGCGCCGCCATCGTTCGTCGCACTGCCACCTAAGCCTAGAATGATCTTATCGACCCCTTGATCTAGAGCTTCTTTAATCACTATGCCAGTACCATATGTGCTCGCATCTCTGATATTGCGCTTTTCAGGAGCAATGATATCGATACCAGAAGCAGCAGCGACTTCAATTAATGCAGTCTTACCCATTTTATCTTTGAGTATTGCCCACATCGCAGTGACTTCATTGCCAAGTGCATCCGTTGCTTTGCTGTACTGCTTATCTCCTGTTAATGCTTGAAGAAGTGCTTCTACCGTCCCTTCCCCTCCATCGGCAAGAGGAACTTTTACATATTCAGCATTCGGCAATACCTGACAAAATCCACGCTGAATCGCATCCGCAACCGACATAGCATCAAGTGATTCTTTAAATGAGTCAGGAGCAATTACTATTTTCATTTGGAGTCTCTATAATTCGGTGGTATTTGGGCTAAGGGATACTGTGATTAAAATGGTAAATGCAACAAGACAGCGCCCTAAAATTATTCTTACTTGCGAACTGAACAAAACATAATACAAAAACCATTATAGCTATACTTTTTCATACAGATCCTTTTGCATAGAGATCTAAGCTGCTCATGTTGGGGGAATGTATCCGATGATTTTTTAAATAGAATATTGTTTTTGAGTACATCTGAAACTTATTCACGTCAAACGATTAAAAATTCACCTTATTTTCAAAACGAAACATAATACACTCACCATATTTCCTGAAAAGTCTCACATTCCTACCAAAGCATAACCTTTATATCGTCCTTATTTTAATGGTGTTGCCGTCGACACTTATAACCCTTTAGGGCTATAACATAGTTTATCTGCACATCAAAGCGATCTATGCACGATATTAGCCACTACAGAATCAACTTCAATCAACTAACAATTAACACATTTGCTACATAAATAGCCTTTCTAATTAATATGTAAATTATTATTTGTTTTAGATCATACCAGCATCAAGTTGATGTCGTGCTACAGCTCTATTTTCTGTACATTCTCAGTCATAAACTGAAACACTTTCTTATACTTTTATTCATTTAACGGGGATTTCTATGTTAGAACTCTTAATCGGTTTGGTAATAACCATTGCAGTGGGATATTTCATTGTAAAAGGTTACAAAGCAGCAGGTGTCTTACTTACTGCTGGTATTTCTCTTTTACTTATCACTGGCCTGCTTGGTCATAATGTTTTACCTGCAAAAGTTGCATCAACAGGCAATGTGATCACTGACTCTCTAGAGTTCGTAAAATACATGCTTAAATACCGTGGCGGCGGCTTAGGTATGCAAATCATGCTTCTTTGTGGTTTTGCTTCATACATGACTCACATGGGCGCAAACAATGTTGTAGTTAAACAATTTTCTAAGCCTCTGTCTTTCATCAAGTCACCTTACGTATTACTAGTAGCAGCTTACATTGTGGCATGTCTAATGTCTCTTGCAGTAAGTTCAGCGACTGGTCTAGGTGTATTGTTAATGGCAACGCTATTCCCAATGATGGTTGCAATGGGTATCTCTCGCCCTGCTGCGGTTGCGGTTTGTGCTTCTCCAGCGGCAATCATTCTTTCACCAACTTCTGGTGATGTTGTTATTGCAGCAGAAAAATCAGGAATGGCACTAGACGTATTCGCAGTTCAAACGGTACTACCAGTTTCATTCGCAGCAATTGCTGTAATGGCTGCTGCCGCTTTCTTCTGGAATAAATACCTAGATAAGAAAGAAAATACACCAATGGAAAAAATTGATGTATCTGAAATTGAAGCGAATGCACCTGCTTTCTACGCAGCACTGCCTTTCCTTCCAATCTTCGGTGTTTTCTTGTTTAACGGTCGTACCATCCCTGGTCTATCTTTAGACATCTACACTATCGTTGTTGGTTCAATCTTTATTGGCGCACTAGTTGATTTCGTTGTTAACCGTTTCGATGGCAAGAAAACACTAGAAGATCTAGATTCTTGCTACGAAGGCATGGCTGACGCTTTCAAAGGCGTTGTAATGCTTTTAGTTGCGGCTGGTGTATTTGCACAAGGTCTGATGTCTATCGGTGCAATTGATAACCTTATCGGCCTTGCTGAAGCAGCTGGTGCTGGTGGTTTCGCTCTAATGCTACTACTAACAGGTCTAACTGTTGCAGCCGCTATCGCTACAGGTTCTGGTAACGCGCCATTCTACGCATTCGTAGAACTTGCACCTTCACTTGCAGCTAAAATGGGACTGAACCCTGCGTTCTTAATCATCCCTATGCTACAAGCGTCTAACCTTGGTCGTACAATTTCACCAGTATCTGGTGTTATCGTTGCAACGTCTGGTATGGCTAAAATCAGCCCATTCGAAGTAGTTAAACGTACTTCTGTTCCTGTGATTGCAGGTCTTGTAACGGTTGTTATCGGCACTGTAGTTCTAGTACCTATGTTTGCTTAATCGTTAAAAATTAGAGACAAACAATCTATTAATAAAAATGCCATTCGCTTTTCAGTGAATGGCATTTTTTATACGTTTTAAAAAATGATTGTTTATGTTCCAAGTATTTGCATTGGCAGTTGCAATAAGGCATCACCAGTAGAAGCAAAGTACCAAATAATTCCAATTAACCCAGCAACTAAGCCCGTGTACCATACAAAAGAAACGATTTGAGCGTATCGATCAAGTGGCAACAAATGGCTACGATGACGTTGTTTCCATTCAAATAATATCTCGACACTTCCCATAATCAGAAGAAAACCAAACAGAGTTAAACCAAGCTGGTAGCTTAAAATAATCCCGGCTACAGCCGCTAACGCACAAAGCCCAATACCCAACTTGCTGTTCATTGAAAAACTGATGCTTTTGAGGATATGTCCTCCGTCTAATGGCAAGATCGGTAAGAGATTGAATAAGTTAAGCAACGCGTTAAATACTGCCAAACCTGCAAAAAACATCTCTCCGGTTACCCAGTAGATCACCACAAGAATAAACGAAAGGATCAGACCAAAAAGTGGCCCCATTATTGAGATAACAACGTCTTGCCAGCGAGTATTGATTTTTTCGTCACTCAGAGCGAGACCACCTAAAAATGGGATCAAATAGATCCCTTTCGTTTTCATACCGAAGTATTTCATTGCTCGAATATGCCCATACTCATGAAACATCAAGCAAGCAATGAGTGATAAAGCAAACTGGACAGAGAACAACCATGAATACGCGGCTAAACTTGCAGATGCTAAAACAACCTTAATCAATTTCGCACTCTTTAGCCCTTTCATCGCCAAAGAAGCTAAGCCAATCAAACTAAAACGTTTTTCTGCTTTGGGTTTCACTTGAGGCACTTGTGATTCTATATCTTTCGCATTTCGGCTTCCTTGAGTGACGACTTGCTCATTCACAAGCGCCGTATATTCGATAACAAACGGCTGCCATACGAGATCAACATTAAGCTCGCACTGCAATAAATCTTCACCACAACTTAAGCTAAATTGATGAGTACGGTTCTCTTCTTGATCTGCTGTTGCATCCAGCTGTGAGACCAAATGATCATCCCAAAAAAGTTGTTGCCACCCAGCCATTGAGCCCTCTAAGCGCAATGGTTTTCCAAGAAATTCGATTGCAAGTAATTCCAAATTTATACCCAGCATGTTTTCAAACAGAAGTGGCGCGATTATGCCGACTTACCTTTAGCGGGTAAAGGTTTAGCCATGACTTTGGTCATTGGGGCTTCTCATTTTGAGCCTTTTGGATGTGTGCAATGAATTCAAAATGCAACATTCATCACTAATTATAACGAAGATGAATGAAACACGGCTGGTCTAACCTTTAGCTCCCCCTCTATACAATTGAATTAAAAAGATTAATCTATCGAAAATCACAAATATCGATAATGAATTTCATAAAATTAGACTTAAAACTTTGACAAAACAGCAAACAAAGAATTAACATTTGATTTACATAAGTGCAGTATTTGCACTAGATGGATGAAATTATAAAAACTATAAACTTACTAATTCATACCCTAGGAGGGTCAAGGATGAACATGAAGCACTGCTCTCTGCTGACAGTTTCAATATTGTTAGCGTGTAATGCGAATGCCGCTGGTTTCCAAGTTGCCGAACATTCAGCTTCTGGTCTAGGTCGTGCATTTTCTGGTGAAGGCGCGGTTGCAGACAACGCAAGCGTACTCGCTCGTAACCCGGCAGCCATGACACTTTTTGAAACAGCACAATTTTCTGGCGCTCTTTCCATCGTTGACCCTGAGGTTGATGTATACGACGTAACGAATAGTGAGCAATCTAATGATGTTGCTCCAATGCAAATTGTCCCTGCTACTTATTACATCAGCCCAATTAACGAATCTTGGGCGTGGGGTATCGGATTATTTACTACTTACGGGGTTGCAACTGATTATCCTGATGATATTTCTGCGGGTGATATGGCGGGTGACACATCATTATTATCTGTGAATATAAACCCAAACATTGCCTATCGATTGAATGACAAAGTCAGCCTTGGGGCTGGTATCAACATCGTGTATGCAGAAGCAGAACTGACTCGTCATAAGGGATCGTTAGCCCCATTATTCGGCCCAGGTAGTCAAAAGTCAGACAAATTAATTGGCATGACAGGTGAAACAATCGCTTACGGTTGGAATGTAGGTGGTTTGTATGAATTAGACCAGCACAATCGCTTTGGTTTTTCTTATCGTTCTAAAGTAGACCTAGATTTCGATGATGGTGAATTTAGCAGTTATGATTCAGGTATAGCGTCGTCACCCAAAGTGGACGGACGCCTACAAATCAGCTTACCCGCAATAATAGAACTTTCCGCTTTCCATCAATTAAATGACCAATGGGCTGTGCATTACGGTTGGCAACAAACAGATTGGAGTTCATTTAAAGAGCTAAAAGCGACCAGTTCAGATTGTGCAAACGGCGTATGTTTCTACAAGCCTGAGAAATATGATGACAATAACCGTTACTCCTTTGGCGCTACTTATTCTGTTAATCAGACATGGACCTTGCGTGCTGGTATCGCTTATGACGAACAAGCCGGTAAAGCAACGCTCAGCATTCCAGACAGCGACCGTTTTTGGTACAGCGCAGGCCTTACCTATGTAATGAGTGAAAATATGACTCTAGATGCGGGCTTTGCTCTTGTAATAAGTAAATCAGGTAAATTCACAGAAAAGAACGCTGCAGATCAAGAGCTAACATTCGACGCAGAAGGCGCTGCTTATATCAGTGCAATTCAAATGAACTACACCTTTAAATAATCTGTGTTGACGGAGATACATGATGAACAAAACATTTAACTTATCACTATTATGCTCGGCAATTCTTCTATCAGGTTGTGGTGATAATTCAGAAAGCAGTGGCACATCAAATAATAGTAATTTAACACCGAGTGAGCAGGCACTTTTAAACCAGCCTACCTCAGTGAAATTTACCCTACAGGGCTCTGGAAAAGCAGTTCCCCTGCCAAGTTACTTACTTATGGATACAACAGATGGCACCTTAAAACTACCTACAGATGGGAATGAGTCACTAACCAATCCGCTTGCAGCAATGAATACTGCCGATGGTTGGTCTACCTCAATGCCTATTGTGGTTGAATTTGAAGGTGTTGGTTTTAATCCCGGCCTTGTGACATCAGGGGTAAGCGTTATCAAATTAAGTAAACGCCTGACTGACATTGTTCCTGGTGACAATCCAATCCTGAGTGTCTTAAAAATTAATGACATGGCGACGCCTGATTATGCATTCACTGTAAAGTCAAATGGCGCTAATTTATACATTGAATTTAGAGATTCATTAGATGAATCAAGTGAGTATATTTTTGCCATTACTAATAATATTACAGACAAAAATGGCGACGGAATTGGTTCATCAGGGAGTTATGTTACCGCAAAAAGTAAAGAAACTATTTTCAAGGAAGGCGACTTAGCTTCAGTACAAGCAGCAACACACGCAGTCGAAAATATTTTTTCTGCAGCACAAGGTTTAACAGGAGTCGATCCTGCCGATATTATCTATTCTTCTTGGTTTAGTACCCAGTCTGTTGGTGACTCCCTAGCTGCAATGAAAGGCGTAACTGGTTTGGCTTTCGCAGATGGCAGTAACAAATTAAATGCTCTATACAAAAATGACCCATTAGCACCAGGCTCTGTAGACCTTTCAAGTGCCTATGCAATGCTCCTAGGTACTACCCAAGATTTTGATGATGCACTAACCGCAGACGATCAATTTACAAAATACATCAGTGACGATGCGGATAAAAAAGCGGCTATCATCGGAGCATATCAAGCGGGTGTAGCGGGAGGAAAGCCGGAAGTTGAAGTAACAGCTGGGGTTGTAAACCTACCTTACTATTTGGAAAAAGGTGCAAACTGGAACAGCCAGCCTATGGTTGCGGCAATGCCTAGCTTGGCTAAAATCGTGAATGCTTTGGGTAACGATGCAGAAAAAGTACATATAGAAGAACAACTCAATGTACTTGGTATTAATTCAGCAAATCTAGAGACTGACCCAAAAGAACAATTGAAATTAGTTGGCTCACAACTAACCCTTTCCAATGGAACACAGCTTGATCCTGAAAGAATCATAACTCGCTACAACCCTGTACCACAACCTAAGTCAGTGGAAGCGGTTAACTTGTTATTATTCACTCAAAAAGGAGTAAAACCTACTGACATTGTGATTTATCAACACGGAATTACATCAGCAAAAGAAAATGCGTATGCATTCGCGCAAAACCTCGCGCAATCAGGTGTTGCTGTAATCGCAATCGACTTACCTTTGCATGGCCAACGTAGTTTAGATGACCAACGCTCTGCTAATGCTGATATTTTAGCTTATATCAATTTACCCTACCTGCCTGTTGCGCGTGATAATGTCCGTCAAAGTGAAATGGATATGATGAGCGTACGAGCAGGCTTGGCAATTTCTGCGCAAGCTGGTTTATTTACTAATAAGCCACTCAGCTCATTTAACCCTGCAATATCAAAAGTAAAAGCGCTTGGTCATTCACTTGGTGGCATCGTTGCTACCACGGCAGTAGCAGCTGCGAATAAACCAATTGGACTCGCAGATCCTTTAGAAGAAGCTAAGATTGCTGCGTTATACAGCTTTAGCTCAATGTCGATTCAAAACACAGGTGGTCAAATATCTAACTTGCTGCTTGGCTCTGCAAATTATGGCAGTCTGATTAAACACAATGTGGCATACAGTGGTTCGCCTGCGTACAAAAATAGTGCTGACACAATATGTACGAGTATGAACCTGGAAGCGGCAAGTTGTTTTGAAACTCTTTATGGAGGGATGACTAGTGAACAAAAAGCAGAGTTAGATGGGAAAATTACACAATTTGGATTTGCGACCCAAACGGTCTTAGATACAGTTGATCCATACACCAATGCCGCTGATTTAAAAGGTAAAGGATTGCCTATTTTCATGTCTCAAGTAGATAACGATCAAACTGTACCAAACTCAGTACCACTGGCTCCTTTCGCGGGAACAGAACCCCTAGCCTTAAAACTCGATTTAGTTACGATCGATTCAACCAGTTCTGCATCGAATGCTGCTGCGAGCTTCTACAAATATCAAGGTAATACATTAGGCGGTGATGGAAAGGTAACAACCTCGGTTGCCTCTCACTCTACGTTTGTTGCTCCGCAAAACCATCCTATCGACACGCCCTATCACGCAGATATGCAAGAAAAAAATGCGAATTTCTTAGTGCAGGACTCTCTAACAGCTCTACCTGAGACGAACTATCTCAAATAGTTATCTGTATTGTTAATAATGCCAGCTTAACCGCTGGCATTATTATTCATCACTCTTCATATTTCTATCTTTTTACTTGCCACGTAACGACTTATTTACCAATCAGAATACAAATGGTTTACTTCCTCAAAATTAATCCAGATAGAATGCCGTACGGACCCTATCTTTATTTCCTATAACGTGGATAATAGCGCGGTTATTAATTCATACTAATTGTGAGTCTACTATGTCTTCTGAAGCAACCATGCTTGAACGCTGCCAATCTAAATGTGAACTATGTTCTGCTGATACTCAACTTACCGCATACGCTGTACCACCACACAGCTACGTAACAGTTGATCACGGCATCATGGTTTGTGAAAAGTGTCTTAGCGAGATCGACGACCCACAAGATATCAACCACTGGCGTTGTCTGAACGACAGTATGTGGAGCCAAGAAGCACCGGTTCAAGTAATGGCTTGGCGTCAACTTACTCGTCTAAATGCTGAAGGTTGGGCTCAAGATCTACTAGACATGATGTATCTTGAAGAAGAGACTTCAGTTTGGGCACAGATCGGCATGTCAGCTGATGACAAACCATTCGATATTAACGGCGTTGAGCTTAAAAAAGGTGACGACGTAACAGTAACCAAAGATCTTCCAGTGAAAGGTACCAACCAAGTAATCAAGCAAGGTACGGTTATCCGTGGCATCAGCATTGGTGACGATCCTAAGCTTGTTTCTGGTAAAGCGAACGGCGGTCAATCTATGTATGTTATCGCTGAGTTCTGTCGTAAGAAGTAATTCTTAACGCTTCTCGATAAAAAAGGCGCTGATTAGCGCCTTTTTTATTATTTACGGTTAAATTCCCCGGCGACAGTTTGTACTGGAAGGTATGAGCCCTCTTTGGTTAACCATACTGCAACCGCATCTGCATTTTCTGGTATTACAGGTACGTCAAATTGCCAAGCCTTTTGGCCCTGACGCTGCATTTTATCCAGAACAACAAAGTAATGCTCAAGTAACTTTCCGCTGTTCTCGCCCGCTTTAACTTGCGTTACTTCATCAAGCGCAAGAACCACCAAATTAGCTGTGTAGGCATCAGTGCCGCTATAAACTAATTTAAAACGATTCCCTTCCCTATTCAAAGTCAATAGACCTCTGTTGTTTGTCGAAGGGGAAGGCAAGGTTTTCTTTCCCCAATGAAAGAAACCGCGCCACTCGTTGCCATCGACAACAAAACCTGGGGTATAGACACTGTCAACGACGCCATAAGCTTTATACAACCGTTGTTTTTGACTAAAGGCAGGATTAGCAAATTTATCTTTCCACCCCAGGTAGTCCCAGTAATCGACGTGATAGGCGACTGGGATCACTGAGTTCCATAATTTAGAAGAATGACGAAATGCACCAATGTAACGATCGGCAGGAGGACAACTTGAACACCCTTCCGATGTAAATAGCTCAATCAATTGAGCCGGAGGCCCAGAATGTTGCCATGTTTGAGCTGCGCTAGGAAAAGTAACAAGAGAGGTAAGAGTTAATAACAGAAATCTCTTCATCTAAACGATACCTTAAGTGAAAACCTATCTACACAGACCTGAGTTGATTCTTTTTTATTTCACTCAATACAAAAACGCCGACTACTAAGTAGTCGGCGTTTCTTTTTAATTCGTTTATCTATGAAACGGTAAAACTAGAAGCTTTAAAGCAATTAACGGTAGATACCGATATCTTTTTGCATGTGACCAGATAGGTTACTTGCATAGTAAGTGCTTTCTACTTGTTCTTTACCAAACATAATATCGACAATGTGCGCAATCAATCCTTTGAAGTTAACCGAGTAGGTTTTCTTATCCATAGAGATAGGTGTCGCGATTGTTTCGATGTTCATTGCGTGTGCCATGATTGCCTCTCTATTTAAATTTTGTTGAAATGGTTTCGTTTCGTTGAGAAGAATATTAAGCCATTTTTTGATGTGTAAAAAATGACAAAATTTGACTTTTCAGATTAGTTTTACTAATCAAACATTATTTTAACATGTTCAATTATTAACCATGACTAAACCGTGCATAGTTAATCGGAAATTGTATTATTAGCTGCATATTTCGTTCAGTTAGCAACCAAAGCACAATTCAAGTTAACATTTAGATCACATATTGTTTTTTCTCGACGCACTCTTTTTTAATTTAATATTAGAGTTTTTGATTAGTTATTCTGTCCGATAACTCACAGCAATCATCGTGGTGTGATTCCCGTCGAAACATTGAAGCTATAACTGCCGTTGTCATGACCAGTAAGAGTACCAACAGCGAGATGTAGGTCGGTATTTCCCACGCCGATCCTACCAACATCATTTTAATACCGATAAAAACCATGACGATCGACAACGCTGGCTTTAGATAAACAAATTTATCCATCATCCCCTGCAGTACGAAATACAGAGATCGTAATCCTAGTAGAGCAAAAACATTCGCAGCAAGCACCAAGAAAGGTTCTCTTGTGACAGCAAAGATTGCTGGTATAGAGTCCAGTGCAAACATCACATCCATTAAAGCAATAACGCCAATAACAATCAGCATAGGGGTAACAAACCACTGCCCTTGCTGTTTCATGAACAGTGCATTTCCTTTAAAGTCATCCGTCACTTTGGCAAATTTTCTGATCAATTTTTCTGGATATGGGTTTACTTCACTTTCACCTTTATCTCGCGCAAGTTGTATCCCAGTGCCAATCAAAAACACTGCGAAGACATAGAGTAACCAATGGTACTGAGCTAACAGCTGAGCCCCAACCGCGATCATTACCGCTCTTAGTATCAATGCCCCTACCACACCCCACAGTAACGCTCTCGGGCGCAAATGCTGAGGTACCTTGTATTGAGCAAAAATAATCGCGAATACAAATAGGTTATCGATACTCAACGATTTCTCTAACAAATAGCCTGTCAGGAATGAGATGGTCGCTTTTTCTGATGAGTAGCTACTGTGAGGAGCATAGTAGTCCCAGAAAAAATAGATACTTCCGGCAAATACGAGCGCAAGAGCAAACCATACAACACTCCATAATGCCGCTTTTTTAATGGTGATCTTGCCGCCCTTGGTTTGCCATATATCGAGCGAGATCAAAATAAGCGTCATTACAGCAAAGCCGCAATAGATCATAAAGCTAGGGTGTTGAGATAGTGAACCAGACGTAGTGCTGATTGATGATGTGAGTTCTACTGGATTCATGAATCCTCCAAAAACGGAAGATCATAAGAATAGGTGACCTTCCGCATACAAAAACCACCGAATCATAGTGATCGGCATTGAATGCGTTGGTCTCGTTGGAATGAAGCAACTTATTTGAAACTTAGTTGATGGTCTTCACTCTTATTTACCGGATAAGCTTTCACTTAACGAGATGACGATAAATAAGCTTGCGCTAACTACTCCCCAAACACGGCAAATGATAAGCCTGTTCTTGTTAAGTGTCTATTCGATATTTTCATAGTATGGATAAAAATATTTATCGTGGCGACAAATCCTCGTTCTGCTAGAAGCTCTTCTACATCCCTAAGCCTTAGGCTAAAGCGGTAATGCAACCAGAGGTGTATTGGATAATGTGGGCAAAACTACCGGAATTGGGCGAGCTTAAAGATAAACTTTACAAACTTGAGTTTATACGTTTGTCTTTCAACTGTTCAATAACATAGTCCGGAGCGACTTTTCCTAGCTCTTCTAAACAGTCATCCGTCTTCTCATTACCGTAGCGTACGTAGATATCACAGACCGCGTATAACTGCTCCGGAGAACCAGAGATCAAATACGCCTTCTCGAACGATTTAGTCGATTTGTCGATATCCAGCTCTTCTTGTAGTACCCCATTCAAGTACCAGTAGTAGCTGTTATCTTTTGCAAGTTCTGCTGCTACTTCAATCTCTTTGGCTGCTGCTGCCTTGTCTTCAAGGCGAACCAAAGTTAATGATTTAGAATAGTGCATCGCTGCATTGTCCGGCACGGTCTTCAAACCACGATCCAACACCTCGACCGCTTGTTGATCTTTATTCTGAGCTCGGAAGTTATCCGCGTAGCTCAGCCAAACTTGAGGGTCTTTCTGGTGAGTATTAATCAACTCAAGATAAATCGTTTCCGCTTTATCCCATTCATTGTGCCAACGGAGCACATCAGCAAACAATAATTGGAATTTTTCAGATTCTTGCGTTTCCAAGAAGCTAATCAACTCTTTTACTGGTGGTTCAATCTGTGCTTTTTGTTGATCATCTAAAACATTAAAGTCACGAATCAGGTTTGACGTTGCCGTGTGACGAACCATGGTATCGCTGTCTTTTAACAGTGGTGATACTAATGCCCAACGGTGCTCAAGTTGGTAAGGTTCAGAGCCAATAACCGCCGCTTCACGGACCTCAGGGTTTTGATCTTTTAAGCCTCTAGCAACCGCCACCAGCGCATTTTGGCTTGGATAAGTAGCCAGTTCTTGCAGCGCACCTGTACGGTTCTCGATAGATTGATTCTGATCTTGCGCCATGTAAGACAATTGTTGAATACGGGTTTGAGTGTCTGTCATTTCAAGTACTTGATTGATATTTTGCGCAGGCGCATCAACGGTTTCTTGAACGCTATTGGCTGCCATCGCAGACGTTGGTAGCAATGCGGACGTTGAAATAAATAAAGCAACCGCAGTCGCTAAAGTCTTCTTGATCATAGTATTACCTTAAGCTGGAGAACTTAGCCTGTCCTTAGACTCGTATCTGATTAAATTTGTCTTGGATCTGTTGACCCAAAAAACGAGTTAAAACTTGGTCTCGAACGTAGTTTGTTGCGCTTGTTTTGCACGATGTGCCATCATGACCGAATCACTGAATTTACCATGAGCAACTGGGTGCCCCATCGCTCGAGCGATGTACGCCATCGACTTATCGACATGAGAAAAGAACTTGTGCCAACCTGCACACAAATAGTTCAAACCCGGTTCACCGGCGCGAGTTTTGATAAAGCGGTTTTTAGGGCACTCACCATGACAAGCAAACTTATAGTCACATTGCTGACATTGGCTGGTCAGTGTACGTGATTTAGCGAAACCAAATTTTTGTTGTGGCGCGCTGTACGCCAAGTCATCAAGCTTGTCGTGGTGGATGTTGCCAATTTTATATTCTGGGTAGACATAGTGGTCACACGAGAACACGTCACCATTAGGCTCCATCGCTAGGCCTTTGCCACATATCTCGTTCAAAGTGCAAAGCGGGTTCGGGCGACCGATCCACGTTTCTAAGCTCGCCTCAAAATACTGAACAAACACTTTACCAATGTCATTCTTCGCCCACTCATCAAACACAGCAATCAGAAAGTTACCCCAAGCCAAATCCGACACACACCACGATTCCATGATCGAATCTTTATGGCCAGGGATCAGACGCTTGTCACCTTGCTTAAGTTGATCACTCACTTGAGACGTTTGTGGCGCAACCGTTCTAAAGGTTTTCTGTTCAACGATAGGAATAAACTGCATTTGTGGAGACTTCACCACATCACGCAGGAAGCGATACACTTCTAATGCATTTTGACTGGTGAGGTTATTCACACAGGTTAGGGTTGCGAATTTGACTTGATGTTTGTGCAGCAACTCTGCAGCCGCCATCACTTGTTTAAATGTGCCCCGGCCTGCTCTGTTGACACGATAGGCGTTGTGTAGCATTTCAGGACCATCAATACTCAAACCGATCAGGAAGTTATTCTTTGCTAAGAATCGACCCCAATCATCATTCAGTAGTGTGCCATTAGTTTGTAGGTCATTTGAAATCAAAACACCTTCAGGCTGGTACTTTTTCTGTAGCTCAACCACACGTTCGAAATACGCTAAACCCAGCATGGTAGGTTCACCACCCTGCCATGAGAATATGATTTCAGGGGTATTTTGACCTTCGATGTATTGTCGGATGTAAGTCTCTAACGTCTCATCATCCATTCTTGGAGAACTGCCTTTCTTATACTCCAACAAATCTTGCTTACTTAGGTAATAACAATATTTACAGTCAATGTTGCACGCTGCGCCAATCGGCTTAGCCATCACATGTAAGCGCTTAGAGGCTTTACCGTTGTATTGTGGACCTTGAGTAATGTGCATGATTTACCTACCTATCTTAGTGTCTTGTTCCCATCATAATTCCTATTTCAACTTGTGGCATGTTATACCCTTTATAACCAATAGGAATGACCTTAAACGTTAAAATTGCCTCCTATTCGAACATTCGAGGCACGTGATGAAATTTATCAATTACAAACAATTAGCGGCGATCAGCAGCGTCACCATGACTATTTTCCTAAGCGGTTGTGCGAGCGTGCCTACACATCCTATCGCCCAACAAATTGACCAACAAATGGTGTTAGTTGAAGGCGGTACATTCACCATGGGATCAAACAACCCTGAAGCGACCAAAGCAGAGCAACCAGCACGAGATATAACTGTAGATAGTTTCTATATTGCGAAGTTTGAGGTGACTCAAGAATTGTTCGAATCGGTGATGGGTTCATCTCTCAGTTATTTCCAAAACCCACAAGTTCCGGTCAATAACCTAAGTTGGCAGCAAGCGAACTATTTCGTTGAGCAGTTGAATGAATTAACGGGCGAAGAGTACCGCCTTCCGACAGAAGCTGAATGGGAATTTGCCGCGAAAGGTGGCAATAAAAGCAAAGGTTATACTTACAGTGGTTCCAACAACTTAGATGATGTTGCGTGGTACTCAGCAAATTCCAAAAATAGCGCACATCCTGTCGGGCTAAAGAAACCAAATGAGCTAGGCTTATATGATATGACAGGCAACGTTGGAGAGTTTGTTATTGATGCTTTCGATGACACTTTCTACCGATACGGTCCAACAGACAATCCTAACAACGCGAAACACAGTGATGTCGGTTTATCACACAAATCGGTACGCGGTGGCAGTTTTGCATACGACGAAGATGAATCAGAAAGTTACCGTCGTGACTTTGCCAGTCAATCGATCACCATGTCTGATATGGGCCTACGCCTAGTGAAGGACGTAAACTAGCAAAACACCCCATGGTTGCTGAACAAAGGACAGCCTCTGTTCAGTGACCAATCCATGTCATTTTGAATAGCGAAATTACATCGAATAAGGACACTCTATGCAATACACCAAGCTTTCAGGACTTACACTCGCGTTACTCTGTGCTTTCCCAGCATCCGCTGCGGACAAACCCGATCTAGTCCTCCAAATCACGGTAGATGGCCTGCGTGCAGACCTTATCGAACGCTACAAGCACAACTTCGGTGAAGGTGGATTTCGTTACCTAATGGATGATGGTACTTACTACACCAATGCGAACTACCAGCACGGCAACACAGAAACCATTGTCGGTCATGTGTCGCTTGCAACCGGCGCTCCGCCGAGTGTTCACGGCATGGTAGGTAATGTTTGGTATGACCGCAGTGAAGAACGTTTGGTGTATAACGTAGAAGACGGCAATTACAAGATGCTGACTTCAGGCGCGGGTGTCGACAAAGCAACTGAGATCGACCCAACACAAAAAACAGCACAAGGTGATGGCCGCTCTCCAGAGCCAATACTGGCCACCACGTTTGGTGACGAGCTGACGATTTCCAATAGTGGCAAATCGAAAGTGTTCGGTGTTTCTGTTAAAGACCGCGGCGCAATCTCATTAGCGGGACACAGCGGTAAAGCCTTCTGGTTCTCGAAGGCACAGTCTGAATTTGTCACTAGTAACTATTACTACGACGAGTATCCAGCTTGGGTATCTCGTTGGAATGAAAAAGAAATTGCAGCCCAATACTCTAAACAGAAATGGGAACTTTCGTTACCACGTGAAGAGTACACACTGCAAGAGCACAACACGGACCACAAGGTGAAGCTCGGTGATTTCCAACGCACCTTCCCTCACCCATACGGCCCTGCAAGCTACAAATACTACAGCACAACGCTAACCGTGAGCCCGGCTGGCGATGAAATCACCGAGAACTTCGCAAGCACACTGTTGATGCAAGAGAAGTTAGGCCAAGGCGACGTGACCGATTACCTGTCTGTGAGTTTCTCATCAAACGACTATGTGGTGCACTTGTACGGTCCTGAAAGTTTAGAGACAGAAGACAATCTCATTCGACTTGATAAGACGATCGCCAAGCTTCTTAAAACCATCGATAACCAAGTCGGTCTAAAGAACACATTAATTGTGTTGTCTGCCGACCATGGTGTGCCTGAATCTTCGCCTGCGGCAAATGCGCTTGGTTTCAATCAAGCTCAGTATTTCAACAAAGACACACTACTATCGAGTGGCGTTGAGAAACGGTTAAAAGATGAGTTTGGTTTATCCAAAGATGCGATTCGACTGTATGCTCAACCTTATATCTATCTTAATCACGACTTAATCGCAGAGAAAAAGCTGGAGCTAGCAAAGGTGCAAGAAGCGATTGCTGACGAGATTACTAAAGTGAAAGGTGTAGCGTTTGCCGTATCGAGCAGTGATATTGCGGCGAACCGAGTGCCGGATACTCATGTGATGCAGCTAATCAAGAACAACTATCACCCTGCTCGTTCTGGCGATGTGTATGTGGTCTTTGCACCCCGCAGCTACATTAACGACATGGAAGGCCTACAGATTGCCTCGACTCATGGCTCACCTTGGAAATACGACACACATGTTCCGGTTATCTTCGCGGGCTATGATGTGGATGCTAAGAAGGTTTCCCGTCCAATCACGCCATACGACATTGCACCAACGCTTTCGAACAAACTGGGCATAACTCAACCAAGTGGTTCGATTGGAGAAGTGCTGAAAGAAATTACCGAGTGAGATAAATCTCTGAGGTTTGATCATCTAGACTTCGAATCCAGCACTAACAAAATAGAAGAGCCGTTTGTCATATTCAGACTGATGTAGTCAAATAGATAAATGGCTCTTTCTTATCTCAGTTTCTGATCTTAAATCTTATCTGCTTAATCAATACCGTTACTAAAACGAGCATTCTTTTCCGTACTTTGTTTGCTTAAACAAGGGCTATCTTCGGGCAGCACCAAACTGATACTTGAAGGTATAACTTCAAAACGAATTTGATTAGAATGATAAGGTTCGCCATCTAAGTTAATCGGCAGCGATTGAGGAAAATCGATCTCCAACCAACGAGCTTGAGTATGAACAACATACTTCCCATCGTCTGCTGGATGCTTAAGCTCTTCGATGACTTTTGGCAAATCAGAAGCCACGAATGCTTTAACCAAAGTAAGATCCATCAAACCATCATCAATAAACGCGTTGGGTGCTAGCTCTTGCCCGCCCCCGGCTAGACGACCATTACAAAAAGCGCCAACCAGGATTTCGCCAGTAAAAGTGCCTTTATCTATGGTCAAAGTACCGCTATAAGGCTTAAAGCCTAGCGCTTTGACCACACCAGTTAGCGTGTATGCGCCGCCGCCAAGAAAATCTTTGAGTTCAACGGGGGTTTCAGCCGTCACTTCTGCGCCAAAACCTGCCGCAGCAACATTCATAAAATAGCGGTCATTGGCACAAACACTGTCCACCGCAAACGCATTCCCTTCTAACGCCAGTTTGAAAGCATCCGTAATATTGCTAGGTATACCCGTTGCGGTCGCAAAATCGTTCGCAGTTCCCATAGGAATAATGGCTAGTTGAGGTCGTTCACTGGAATGAAACTGATTGAGTGCGTTAACGGCTTCATTCACCGTTCCATCGCCACCAGCAACAACCAATCTTTTTACGCCGTCGCATATCGCTTCGCTGACCAAACGAAACATATCTGCAGACTCCCAAGTTACCCTCACTTGTAGGTCTATATTCCTGTCTCTTGCAGCAAAGACCTCTTGTCTCAGTTCTGGGATATTGGCTTTCTTTCCATTTAAAATTGCGCGAATGCTTTCCATAGCGATGTCCTTTAGGGCTAACTTGATATGTCTTTTGCTGCCGCTTTGATCTTTGCGCGCAGCCACTTATGGCTTGATTCGTTAGTGCGACTTGGGTGCCAAATCATACACATATCAAGATCTTCCAATTCGAATGGCAAAGGCAGTGTTCTTACATTATATTTCTCAGAAAAACATCGCACCGATGACATAGGAAGCATACCGATAGCGTCGGAGCCCTCGATCACGGGAAGCATCTCGACGACGCCAGCTGCTCGATACACAATTTTTCGCTTTTCCAAGTCACTAAAGTGTTCAGAACTTAATAAGCTTTTACGTGCATGCCAACGTGATACCACGACGTGATCAAGAGTAAGGAATTGCTCCATATCGATAGTATCTCCGATCGCAGGGTGATCTGAACGGCATACCACCACCAGTTCCTCTCTAGAAACCACCTCGTGCTTGAGCGTGCTTCTTCGTCTGGGCGTCATATCAATGATCACATCGTGTCTTTGAAGCCTCAAATCCGATTCATAATCTTCGGTAAACAGGGGGTGAACTTCTAACGCGATATTAGGCGCTGCTTGGCTAATCAACTGCATAACTCTTGGCACCATTTCATAACTTGCTGCGGAAACGCAAGCGATAGAGAAGATACGATTTGATGTTTTAGGCTCAAAGTCTCTTGATGCAGACAGTGTTGACGTGAAATTTTTCAATGCCGCAGACATAGCTGGGTAAATATCAATAGCAAAGGTAGTCGGCTCTACGCCGGATGTGGTTCTGTGAAACAGTGGCTCGTTATATATATCACGAAGCCTAGCAAGTGCTTTACTCACGGCTGGTTGGCTAATATCCATACGATTCGCAGCCCTAGATAAGTTCTGCTCTTCATAAATAGCAACAAAGATAGGAATTAAATTTAGCTCGGTACTTTTCATACAGTTCCATATTAAAGAAGCAGATTCCCTATACTAGAGAACCTGCCGATTATGTTCGATGCAAATGACTTAAGTTTGCTACTTAGTTCTATCTTTTAAGTCTGGCAGGGCTTTAGGCATTTTCAAGCGGTCGAAAATTGAACGATAATTGCTTGAGTTTGATTTGTCACTCGGTAAGTTACGTAACCCTCTCCACAAACGAGTAAATACGCTTTTATCTTCACGCCCTTGTTGGAGGGATTTACTGTCTTCTATCCAACGTTTCTCTCCATTCAATTTACCAAGTTGCGCTTTACCCAGTTCTAGCTGAGTCGTCTGAGTTCGCAACTCACGATAGATAAAGGTTCTCAATGCTGACCAATTACCTTGCTTAAGCAAACGACGTAATACCAGCCAACTTGGTGTCGGTCGGTTTTTATAATAACGCTTCAAGGAAACAACGAATGTAATACATAGCACCAGTGCCAGTGCAACGCTGATAAAGGCAGACATGTAAGCTTTGATAAAGGATTGGAGTGTGTGTTTTGCTTCAAACACTTCGCCTTTTATCACCACACTTTCAAGACGCTGATTTTTGCTGTCCCACCATTGGAACGTAAACTCCGGCAAGGTGAATTCGCCACCTTGCTGAATCACATAAACCGTCTCTTCAACGCGACTCGAACGGTAGTCACCACGTTCTTGTGTGTCATCCAAACGATTAGGCTGAGGGTAAGCTTGATATTGCTGAGTCGATTCATTGGTCAACACATTAGGCAGTAACACAGACAAGCTGTCTTTCGCTTTGATCTTCACTGTTCGTGTAACCGCATCACCCACTTTTAAGTCTTCGCTTGAACGCTGCCATTGCTGCTCAACATCCACGTCTGTCGCAGAAAACCAAGGCGACTCATCGCTTAATAAACCAGAAGGTAGTGAGGCTTCAAACTTAATCGGCTGCGTGTAAAGCGTGCCGCCAACGTTTGATCCATCAGGAGCGGACACTTGAACACGAACAGGTACCGTCGGAATCACAAATTTGCCCGAAGTCATCGGATAAAGCGTCACTTCCCAACGTTGACGTGACCATGTCGTGCCGCCCACTCGTTCAGTGTAGTTCGTCGCCAGTTGGTTACGCTGCTTAGCAATCACATTAGGGATTTCGATGCTGCCAATTCGCGTCCCACCCGTTAGCCACCGAGGAGTCGCCACCTCAATAGTGAGAATCACTTGTTCATTAACGCTAACTTTCGTAGGCGTAATCTTGTCGCCAGACTTCGGTTTTTCTCCGACCCAAGCAATCAGTTCGACATCGCCACTCCTCTGCAGGTCATAAATATCAGCCGCAGAAGCAAGTGTAGAAAAAGCAGTGCTAAACAGCAGAACTAGCGACACAAACAAGGTCTTGGTTAGTTTAACGGACTCTAAGCGCCCTACCTTTACTTGAAGCGCTGCAAGAGTTAAATCATATCGACTCATTGTGCTTGCTCCTGTTTTAGCGACCGTTCCTGTTTTGAATACTGTTCGATGGAAGGTGCAGGATCTCTTAACTGAATTTGGAACTTGGACTTCAAGAAGAACTTGGGATCGGCTTCTACGCGTTTTAACCACTTGTCGGCAAGCTCTTGACTGCCTAAGATTTCATTGGCATTAAGCGTTTCCTTAAGCATCAATTTCGCTACCGTTTCTTCTTCAGCTCCATCTCCCGTTCGAGGCTGATCGTCTTCGAGTTCTAAAGACTCCTCAGGGCCATCTGTGGTTCCAGACTGGCTTTCACTGGTGCGATTAACCTCTTCGACAATACCACTAAGCACAGCAAGGTTGTTTTCCACATCCGTTCTTAGTTCTGGTGACAGATCCTCTTCCTCGCTTAATGATTTCAAAAGGTCTCGTGCGGCAAGGTATTCACGCTGTCTGGCTAACGCACTGGCTGCATTGTATAAGCCAAGTTCAGTTTTGGTTTGCAAAAAGGCACTGTGGGCTAACTTAAAATCACGAGCATAGTAATAAGCTGCGCCCTTTCGCATTGGATCCTTAAAGTGCTTTGCTGCTTCAAGGTATTCCTTTTGATTCAATAAACGTTGTCCTTGCTGATCAGGCGTTAGCCATAAATCCCACCACCATTGGGCTGTTTTATCCCAAGCCGTCAAGGACTCTTCAACTACAGGCTTGTCAGCAGTTAAACTGACCGTTTTCGCCAAAGAGTGCGGAGAATACACGCTGCCTGTAATCAAAACGCCAACCACACACCACTGCACCAACCACCCTTTTCTGAACCATAGCAACATAATGAAAGCCATTGGAATAAGCAGTCCATAGCCCATGTCTTTCCAAGGCATTGAAGATTCGCCGTTGAGCTGCATGTTTCTTTCAACCGCTCTGTTCAGTTGTTGGATATCCGAATCATCAACGGTCACTTCAATCACTCGTCCACCCGTCTTACTCGCTAAGTTACGCAGTGAATCTAGGTCGACAGGGTTATCGCTCACCACATTACTGTTTCCTGCGGCGAGAATGAGCAACTGATACGGATTGTCGTTAAAGAAACTCTCGTACGCCCTAATGGTGCTTGGGTTTACACCATCTGATACCAACAGTACAGAAGAGCCTAACTCACCAGACTGTTGCTGATTAATCAGTGGCAGTGCTTCTTCTGCTGACTTACCTGATACCGGCATGATATCGGGCGTGATAGCCGCTAGAAACGGTTCGAATACTTTGCTGTCTTGAGTAACGGGCATCGCGACGTGTGCGCTGCCTGCATAAACCACTAAGCCCGTATTACCGCCTTTCCGAGCTGCCAATAAGTCTCTAATTTTCTGCTTAGATCGTTCCAAGCGACTCGGTGGTAAGTCTTTAGCGAGCATGGATTCACTATTATCAAGCACAACCAACATCGACGCTTTGTCTTCACCAAAAGGCGAAGCCTCACGCTGCCATGTTGGGCCAGAACAGATGATGATGGCGAAAGTTACAATCACCACCAATAGCTTCAATGGCAGCTGCTTACGCCAGCCTGTTTCGCCAATCGTCAATGCATCACGTAAGTGTGCAGGTAGAATGTCTTTCCACGTTGGTTTGGTCTCTTCTCTCCAGCGAATCCACAGTAGGAAAAACATCGGAATAAAGGCCAACAACCACAAAGGTCGGATAAAGTGAAACTGAGTAAAAAACTGTTGCAACATGAGAGAATCAGGCATTGTTCTCTCCTTTCAAATTTTTCTTTGATGAAACCAAAAGCGATCTTCTACGGATTGTCGCCAAGCTAAACGCAGTCAAATACATCACAACAACAATCGCCATTAAGTAATGGTGCAATCCCTGTTTAGGACGATAAGTCGTACTCTCATACAACTGAGGCTCTAGATCACCAATTTGAGCATAAGCTTTAGTCAGTTCATCGCGATTAAGTGCTTCAAAGGCTTCGCCACCAGACTCTTGAGCCACACGCTTGATGGTTTCCATATCCAGAGCCACTTCTCCCACGGTTTGCGGGTCACCCATGGCGATAACGTGAATACGAACGCCTTTCGCCTTGGCTACCTTGGCGGCATCGATAGGTTCTACAAAGCTTCCCGTGTCATTGCCATCAGTTAGCACAATCACAACTTTCTCTTTCGCGTTCGCATCAATACTTGAATCTTGAACTGCTGCACTCTGCTTCTCACTCTGTTCAAACACCTTGATCGCAAGGCCAATAGCATCGCCTAAATGCGTGCTTTGCCCTGCCATCGCCACATCGGTTTGGTTGAGCAGCTCAAGCCAAACCTCTTGATCGGCAGTAAATGGTGTTTGGACAAATGCAGCGTCACCAAACAGGATCAACCCAAGTCGGTCACCTTTTCGGGTTGTTGCGAAATCGGCTAACACCTCTTTGGTTGCATCTAAACGAGAAATTTTATCGCCTTGTTGAGAAGTAAAATCTTGTTCAGCCATTGAACCAGACAAATCAACCACTACCATCACATCACGACCTAATTGTTCGCGAACTTGTGGCTCACCTAAGATGGTTGGTTTAGCTAACGCACAAACCACGAGTACCCAAGTGATAATCAGCGTGATTCGTTGCCACCAGCTTGGTGTTAATTGGCTTGCACCTTCGGATGGCGCCTCACCAATCGCTTCAACCAGCGCACTGAAAAATGGCACTTTGATAGCCATTTGCTTGGTGCGATAAGCAGGTACAGCGAAGTACACGAGTAAAGGCAAAGGTAGTACGATAAACCACAGTGGGTGCGCGAATTCAAAACTGGCAGATAAACTATCAAACATTATCTTGCCCCTCTGGTTTCGCTTGTACCTCTGATCTCGCTTGTACCTCTGGTTTTGTTTGTACATCGGGTTTATGAAGTTTTAGCCACATCATCGCGGTTTGAATTACCTCTAAACGCTGTTCAAAGGTTAAACGTACCTTAGGGTCAATTAGGCTCTGCATCCATAGCCCCGAGACTTCATCAGTAAAGAAAGCATTGCTGTTTGCATTCGTGCCAGCACTAACAAGCAAATAAGCATTCAAGCGATTTACATAAGGTTGACCAAACAACTTTGCATTGCTGCTGTCTAGGTAACGAAGTACTACTTTGAGTATCTTGAAGGTTCGCTCGGTTGAATTTTTGTCTCGCGCATCCAATACCATAAGCTCTTTGAGCGCTTCTTTGCGATAACGATTATTCCACCACTTTAGCGCCAAGCGATAAGCCAGATAGAACGCGGCCAATAACAAGGCAACGCCGAGGATCTTCCAACCGATCGTTTGGGGAACCCAACTCACGCTGTCGGGAATCGTGACATCATGCAGTTCGCGAAGGATATAAGTACTAGGAGGCGTATGTTCAACAGTCATTTAGCGCCCTCCTACTAGTTTTTGAAGCTGTGAAATATGATGACCAGACGTATCTAATTCGATATAAGGGAGGTTTTTCATCGCCATCAATTTAGCAAGAGATTGTTTTTGGAGTGCCGCTTTTTGAGCAAGGCTCTCGCTCGCAAGGTTGACCTTAGATTGGCTATCAAGATTGATCTGAAAACGACCATCACCCACCACCCAATTTGCACTCGCAAGGTCTTGAGGCAGTGATTGTTCTAATGGGTCGGTCACCATAATGGCTAGGATGTCATTGTGTTGTTGAAGTTGCTTGAGTCGGTCAAGGTGTTGTTCTTGGCAGTCACGCCAATCGCTAATAAAAATTAAGGTCGACTGCTTGAGTCTCATTCGTTTAATCAGTTCAATCCACTGATTAAACCCAACACCCTCGCTGTCACTCACACTCACGTCTAAGCTTTGATTAGCCTTGGTAAGATGCTTTAACTGAGCTAATAAATCAGATTGAGAACGCTGCGCTTTGGTATGAAAGAGCTTTTGGTGTGAGGCTAAAACAAAGCCAACACGGTCACCGTCTTTCAGCACTCGCCATCCACACAATGCTGCGACTTCGGCGGCCACAACGGATTTCATGGTGTTTTGAGAAGCAAAAAACATCGAACTGCGCTGATCGACACAGATAATCACATTACGGTCTTTCTCTTCGGTATAGCTGCGAACATGAGGCTTCCCCGTTCGCATCGTAACTTTCCAATCAAGATTACGGATATCATCACCCAATTGGTAATGACGTAATTCTTCGAAGTTCAAACCACGGCCACGGAACAGAGAATTATGTCGACCCGACAGTACACTGCCCGCCTTTAGATGAGGCAATAGAGAAAACGACTCAGCTTGAGCCTGTATTCGCACTAACCTTGAGTAATCACAATATAATCGTGGATCAAGGCCTTGTGGTTTGGGAGCTTGTGTTGGCTTCGCCATGACGCCCCCTAGTTATCCGATCTCAACATTATCAAGCAGTTCTTCAACCACTCTTTGATGGTCAACACCATCGGCCAATGCGTCATAAGACAATGAGAATCGATGACCCAATACGGTAGGTAACATTGCACGCACATCATCTAACGTGACGTGGTCACGCCCTTGTAGCCAAGCATAAGCGCGAGCACATTTATCCAATGAGATTGACGCTCGTGGGCTTGAACCAATCTCAATCCATTTAGACAAGTTTGATTCTGGGTAACGCTCTGGCTTACGAGTCGCCATCACCAAGGCCACAATGTAGTTTTCGACTAAATCAGAAACCGCAATATCAGGAAGTTGGCGACGAGCTTCAAGTACCAATTCAGGTTCAATATGCTGTGGTGTGACTAATTCTGAACTTGTCTCACTACCTAGCTCTTCACTGCGCACCAATTGAATGATGTCACGCTCTGCTTCGTCTTCTGGGTAGTCGACCGTTACTTTCATGATGAAACGGTCCATTTGCGCCTCAGGTAGCGGATACGTGCCCTCTTGTTCAACCGGGTTTTGAGTCGCCAATACCATGAACAAGTCGGGAAGGATGTGAGTTTGACCGCCCACGGTTATCGTTCCTTCTGCCATCGCTTCAAGCAGAGCCGCTTGCACCTTCGCAGGGGCACGGTTCACTTCATCGGCCAGAACAATGCTATTGAAAATAGGACCCGGTTGGAAATGCAGTTGCGGCTTGCCATCCAGTTCTTGATACACCTCAGTACCCGTCACATCTGATGGCAATAAGTCAGGCGTGAACTGAATTCGCCCAAAGCTTGTATTCAATAAATTCGCTAGTGACTTGACCGAGCGCGTTTTCGCAGTGCCGGGAAGCCCTTCTAGAAGCACGTGGCCATTGGTCAATAATCCGATTACCAGAGCCCGAACGACGTGACTCTGACCGATAACACTTTTCTCTGTCTGTTTAATCAGTTGGTTTATTGCTTGTTGCGCATGGTTCATAGGTCTTCCCTTTATTCAATCTGGCTGCGTACATCCTACCCACAAGCCCCATAACTATTAGTTATAAACGTGATAATTAGTCATAAGCGCGATAAGTTATAAGTGCCATAGACAAGTTTTTGCTGACCCTTTATTTCAGCCCAGCTTTTTACTTGCTAAGTACTTTCAATTGGTTAATGGCTTCCGGTGGCGCTACCTTACTCAACGACGAAACACATTGTTCAAACGCTTTTGCTGCGCCCGGTTTCTGGTAATTTCGAGCCAAAATCTCACACTGTGCGTACAGGTGTTGTGGATTGCGGCTGAATTGGTAAGCCTTGTTCAATGACTTACTAGCGGCAAGCACATCAGACTTCTCCAAAGCCAAGCCGTACACATACCAATATTGTGGGTCAGTTTGCGCCGTTTCAGCGGCTTGTTTTAGGTAGTCGGTTGCTTGTTTGTAATCTTTCGCTCGCAGCATGGATAACCCTGCGCTGTATGGCAACACACTCGATTTAGGTTGAGCTTGAATGCCTTGTTTCAGTGTCGCCAATGCTTTTGGCTCGTCGCCCATTGCACGATATAAATCAGCCAAGTTGGCGTAGCTGTTTTCGAAGTAAGGCTCAATCTCAATAGCGCCTAGATAAAACTCAATCGCTTTGTCGTTCTGACCTAAATCTCGATAAACGTTACCTAAGTTCGTTCGGCCAAATCCTCTATCGGCATTAAATTGTTGTATCTCTACGTACTCTTCCAATGCAGGCTTGATTTGATCTTTCTGCAGCGGGTTCATCTCTCCCCAATAACGGACTAATGCGCCTGCGGTTTCTGAACGAATCGACAATATGGAGTCTTTCAATAGTGGCTCTAGAATCTGCCAGCGATCAGTGAACGGAAAACCTGAGGAACCTTGCACAACACCTAAGCGGATCATTCCGTCATCGTGTTTCACCGCTCTTGCTAATGAGATGAGCGTATTCTTACCCGTATTACCACCCAAACGTTCTAAGCTCGAAGCGCGAATGATATTGCTTAAGCTTGAATCCTGAGCTGAGTATGCCAACGCATCCTCTGCACCTCTGTGCCCTATTGAATCCGCATAAAAGGCGACAGCAAAGTGTTGTTGGTTACGATACTTAGAATCTGGGAACCATTTGCCAATTTGTTGATCGGTCCATTGATCAGTTTGGTCTTCATGACAGCTAGTACACACGTTGGGTGTTTGAATATGTTGGCTAATATCTGGACGTGGAATATGCCAGCTGTGGTCACGCCTTGGATCGACTTCCATGTACGTCGTTTCTGGCATGTGACAAGTGGTACATTGTGAAGCTTCGGTATTCGCTTCATGGAATGTGTGCTTTTCAGGTGTGTATTCAGAAGCAATGTGACATTGGCTACACACGGCTTCTTCGGCAATTTTCAGTTCTGCAGTATGGGGATCGTGACAGTTAGTACAAGTGACGCCTTTCTCTGCCATCACTGATTGCAAAAAAGAGCCGTAAACGTAATCTTCGTCGTAAATCTGGCCATCGTTGTGGTAAAGCTCAGGGGTGATCAGACTCAGACGATATTTATCAAAGAATGAACCGTTAACGTGGTCACCCGTTTCATTCAACTGAGTTCGACGACTGTGGCATTGAGCACAGGTTTGAACTTGATTGGTATGAATGATGTCTTTTGGTTGAAGGGTTGAGTTGCCCTCTTGATAGATCCACTCTTTCACCGACTTCGACAAGTCGCGATCGAAACCATAATGTGCCGAGACTAGAACATCCTTTCCGCCGTTGGCTTTTGCTGATTTGTTTCTGGTTAACTGATCTTTTGCTAGCTGGGCTTGTTCAAGGTGCTCACTCGCTGGGCCATGACACGCCTCACAACCAACATTAATCTCAGACCAAGTGGTGTTGTAAGTATTGCTTACGCTGTCGTAGTTCTTTTCTAGGTTCGTTGAATGGCAGTCTGCACACATGAAGTTCCAGTTTTGACCGCTGTTGGTCCAGTAAAACTCATCGGTGTTGGTGGTATCAGGATAGAGGTGGAACCAGCGTTGGCCGCCTTCGTCCTCAGTGCGAGAGTCCCAAGCGAAAGGAATCAACTGAACACGCCCGTCTTCAAACTCAACCATGTACTGTTGCAGAGGTTCAAAGGCGAAGGTATAGCTGATTTTGTAATCTTTGAATTGGCCATCCGGCCCTTCGATGTTGACCCAAAACTCATCACCCTTGCGAAAAAATCGGTTGGGCTTTTTGTCATGAGTAACGGTTTGGTCGTTAAAGTCGCCCAAAACGGATTCTTCGGTCGCATGCTTCATCGCCATATCATGATGAGAGCCTTGCCACGCTTCCACTTCTGCACTATGACAGTCGATACAAGCTTCAGATCCGACATATGTCGCTGGCGACGCTTGTTCATCAGCATAGCCCTTGAAACTGAGTATCGACAGCATAAGTAAAGCCAACATTGCGGATAATACTGCAACTCGCCGGTGTTTCAATCCGTTCACTTGCGAGCACAACCATGCAGACATAACGTTCCTTGTGTTTATACATCCTTATGCTTAATAAGGTAGACGTAAAAACGACGAATTTACAATTATTTAGTGGCAGCTAGCTTGATAGTTGTGATTCATATTCACGACTGGTATTTACTCATCGATATGCGCATAAAAAAAGAGCCCCTAAGAGCTCTTTCGTGTTAGCAGTTTCATCAAACTATCAATTTCAATAAACCAAAGCTTACTTGTTATGGTTCTCCTGAAGTTTCTCCATAACCTGTTCCAAACTAAAGCTTGCTGCTTTTTGGCGTGGTGGGTATTCGGCAAATGTTTCTAAGTATTTGCCTACATACGCTTGTGCAGGAACGAACATATAAGCATGGTCTAACAACCAGTCGTAGTATGTGTTCGATGTGATATCAGCATTTTCATATGGGTCCATACGCAGGTTAAACAGCTTAGGAAGACGTAACGTAACGAACGGTTCAGCCCAAATTTGCATGGTGCCTGTTGCACGCTGTTCCATGAACACCGCTTTCCATTGGTTGTAGCGAAGCGCTGCTAAATCACCATCATCGGTAAAATAAAAAATTTCAGCACGACGGCCTTTCTCTTCTCCACCAGTGAGGTAAGGAAGGAAGTTATAACCATCTAGATGAACCTTAAATGTTTTATCTCCGGCAGTATGACCTTTCAGCAGTTTCTCTTTAATTTGATCATCACCAGCAGCCGCAACGAAGGTTGGCATCCAGTCCATATGGTGCATGATTTCGTTAGATACAGTTCCCGGGGCAATTTTACCAGGCCAACGAACCATTGCTGGTACACGGTATGCGCCTTCCCAGTTGGTGTTTTTCTCACCACGGAACGGTGTTGTACCCGCATCAGGCCAAGAGTTCATATGAGGGCCGTTATCCGTTGAGTAGAAAACGATGGTGTTGTCTTTGATACCCAGCTCATCCACTTGTTTCAACAATTGGCCAACGTGTCGATCGTGCTCAACCATACCATCAGCATAGTTACCCACGCCTGTCACACCTTTGCTATCGGCTTTCACGTGCGTTCTAAAGTGCATACGTGTTGCGTTCCACCAAACAAAAAATGGCTTGTCGGCTTTCACTGCTCGATCCATGAAATCGAGTGCCGCATCGAGTGTTTCTTCATCAACAGTTTCCATACGCTTACGCGTTAGTGGGCCAGTATCTTCAATCTTGCCATCAGCAAATGATTTGATTACACCACGCGGGCCAAATTTCTTACGAAACTCTGGGTCGGTTGGGTAATCTTCATTTTCTGGTTCTTCCTCAGCATTCAGGTGGTAAAGGTTGCCAAAAAATTCGTCAAACCCGTGCGCTGTTGGAAGGAATTCATCTTTATCGCCAAGGTGGTTTTTACCAAATTGACCAGTCATATACCCCATTGGTTTAAGCATTTCAGCAATCGTTGCATCTTCTGCTTGAAGACCAATATCTGCCCCCGGTAAGCCAACTTTACTCAAACCTGTTCTAAGTACACTTTGGCCCGTGATGAACGTAGAGCGGCCTGCGGTACAAGACTGCTCAGCGTAATAATCGGTAAACATCATGCCTTCTTTGGCGATGCTATCAATATTCGGAGTTTGATACCCCATTAAGCCAAAGGTGTATGCACTGACATTAGATTGACCAATGTCATCCCCCCAAATGACGAGAATATTCGGTTTTTCTGCTGCGAATGTGGCGGTGGAAGCCGCCATCATCGCAGTACCTAAAATCGCTAATCGGCGTTTGACGCCATATTTCACTGTCATAGAAACCTCTTCGTTAGTTATTTGCATCCTGCACTACAACGTATAGTTCATTTTTTAAACTATCGCGACATTCGCTAACCTATTAATCTTTTTGTCATTTTTATCGTCAACAAGATGCGGCAGTAGACGATAGAGATTACGTATACAAACATGATTCGGATCACACATAACAGTTAATAGGCACTTCCAAGAAATACATATAACGAAATATAATCAACAACTTAACCAACCTCCATAACAATTAGTTATAACCACTATAAAAAGACACAACCGGTTTTTGAGATTAATGTTTGCTCATCGATGTGTTGTTTTAACACATTAATCTTAAAAGCAAATTGGAGTCCTTTATGGGTACTAAAATTAATAAACTAGCATTAGGAGTTGGCTTATTAGCAGCTTCTTCAGCGGCAACAGCAGCAGAAAAGCCAAACATTCTTGCTATCTGGGGTGATGACATTGGTGTATTCAACATCAGTGCATACAACAACGGTATGATGGGTTACGAAACACCTAACATCGACCGTATTGCTAATGAAGGTGCACTATTTACTGACCACTATGGCCAACAGTCGTGTACAGCTGGTCGTGCTGCATTCCTAACAGGTCAAGAACCTTTCCGTACTGGTCTGCTAACGATCGGTATGCCAGGTTCAGACCACGGCATCCCTGACTGGGCTCCAACGATTGCTGACCTTTTAAAAGAACAGGGCTACATGACAGCTCAGTTCGGTAAAAACCACATGGGTGACCAAGACAAACACCTTCCAACGAACCACGGTTTTGACCAGTTCTTCGGTAACCTATACCACTTGAACGCAGAAGAAGAGCCGGAGACTTACTACTACCCTAAAGATCCTGAATTCCATAAGAACTTTGGTCCTCGTGGTGTAATCAAGTCTACTGCTGACGGTAAGATTGAAGATACAGGACCTATGACGCGTAAGCGTATGGAACATGCGGATGAAGAGTTCCTAGAAGAATCTCTAGCATTCATGGAAAAAGCAGTAAAAGAGGACAAACCTTTCTTCATCTGGCACAACACTACTCGTATGCACGTGTGGACTCGTTTGCAAGAGAAATACCAAGGCAAATCAGGTATCAGCATCTACGCAGATGGCATGCTGGAGCACGATGACCAGGTAGGTATCCTTCTAGACAAGCTTGATGAGTTGAAAATCGCAGACAACACAATCGTAATCTACTCTACCGATAACGGTGCAGAAACAGTATCTTGGCCTGATGGCGGCGCAACTTACTTCCACGGTGAGAAAGGTACAACTTACGAAGGTGGTATGCGTGTTCCTCAGCTAGTTCGCTGGCCTGGTACAATTAAACCGGGAACTAAGATCAACGACATTATGGGTCACCAAGACTGGATCCCAACACTACTAGCTGCTGCTGGTGATGATAACGTTGTTGAGAAACTGGCTTCAGATAAAGGTGCAACTTACAACGGCAAGAACTGGCGTGTACACTTAGATGGTTACAACTTCCTACCTTATTTCGAAGGTAAAGAAGAGAAAGGCCCTCGTGATAGCATGCTTTACTTCTCTGCAAACGCTGAGTTAAACGCTGTACGTTGGAATGACTTCAAGATTTCATTCGCTGTAATGGAAGGTAACATTGTTGATGCTGTTCGTTTCCAACCGAACTGGCCTCAAGTTGTTCACCTACGTGCTGACCCATTCGAAAAAGCACCTCACGAATCTGGCATGTACCTACGTTGGATGGCAGACAACATGTGGCTATTCGTACCAGTAGGCGGCAAAGTACAAGAGTTCATGAACACGCTACCTGACTACCCAATGCAGAGCAGCCAAGTATTGAACCCTGGTAACTTCAACCAAAACACTTACAATCTTCAAGGCAAGCTTAAGCAACTAGAAGCAGCTGCAGCGCAAGTTAAATAAGCCTATCTAAAACATAAGCTTGTTCCATTTTAATATTTATGCATTCCCCTACATCTAAAGGTGTGAGGGGAATGTCATTACGTATTAATTAGTTTGCGGGTGCGGTACTTGTTACCTGTGTATCGCGACTCTTAATGACATGTTGCAGCCTAAATAACATAAGAATGGCTGCGATGGTTAATCCTGTAAGGATCCCAACCCAAAAACCCGCTTCACCCATCGCAGGAATAATGTAATCCGTTAACCCTAATATAACACCAAGTGGTAGAGCTAACCCCCAGTAAGATGCAATGGCAAGAAGCATCGGAATCTTAGTATCTTTATAGCCACGCAGTGCACCATTTGCAGAGGTTTGTATCGCATCGCTGAATTGATACATTGCAGTAAAGACGATCAATGTTGCGGCTTTGGCGCTGATCTCTGGATCTGCGGTGTAAAGACGAATGATCCATTCAGGGAACAGTAGAAAAATCACGACAGAAATGAGAGACACTAAGCCTGCCACAATAATCCCAATTTTGCTTCGCACGATAGCGCCCAACTCATCTTTCTCACCTAATGCATGACCAACTCGAATAGTAATGCCAAATGAGATGCTCATTGGGATCACGTAAGTCATGCTCGAAATGTTTAACGCGATTTGCGCTGCTGCGACGTTTTCAGCACCGATACGAGCGATCATCAGCGCGATTACTGCAAAAATGCTGCCACACACCGCGATATTCATGCCGATGGGAAAACCCAACCTCAACAGGTGCAACATCTCTTTTGCTTTTGGCTTTGCATCTGAAAAACGAATAATGGTTTTATAGTGGTGATGACTTTTGATATAAGAATACAAGATTATAGACATAATCCAATAAACTAAGCTTGTTGCCCAACCACAGCCAACTGCGCCCATTTCAGGAAATCCAAATTTACCGTAAATAAGGATGTAGTTAACCGGGATATTCACAAGCAAACCAATAACGGAAATGATCATTGGTGCTTTGGTGTTGTTCATCCCTTCACAAAAACCATTCAATGTGTAAAACAGCGCAATACCCGGCACACCAAACGCCAGCGCAAATGTATAATCGCTCGCAATTGGGATAATTTCTGAGGCGACACCAATCCATTCCAAAATTGGCTTTGCATTGATCAAGTAGGCGATCAATAGCACGCTCGCCAATAATGCCAACCATATCATTTGGAAAAATTCTACAGAGGCACGTTCAAAATTTCGTGAACCACGATGATATGCCACGACGGGTGTTAAAGCCATGATAATACCGCGAAGCAACAGCAATACTGGAAGCCAAAGACTGGTACCTAGAGCAATGGCCGCAAGATCGGCAGGGCTAACTTGACCTGCCATGGTTGTATCAACAAACCCCATAGCTTGGGTTGCAATTTGAGTAAAAATGATAGGGATCGAGAGATGCATTAAAGCACCCGATTCTCGAGTAAATGAGGGAAGTTTAGTTTGCATGGAAGTATTAAACACCAATATAAATACACGAATGATGGCAGGATAGCGAATGTGTATTTTAGGATGTGCCCGTTGGGCGGCGATAATATAAACAGAATACTCAGTAGGGTCAAGCATTGGAATTGTTAAGGAGGACAGCTAACGAGAGTACTGATCCGTACCAATAGCTTTGGACGCTGAGTTAAGTATGGAGAATCATTAAAACTTAACTTTGGTTAAAGACTAAAAGTACAAAAGGCCTCTCATCGATTCAGTGATGAGAGGCATCTTAGTAAAAAAAGGGAGGAAGGAAAGGTATTGTCAACTTATCTGCTTCACTGAAAGCGAAATCACTTACGCTTCGCTTTCTTCGCCAACTTACGTTTCTGCTTGCTCTTCTTCTCCGCTGAGTTTTTTTGAATCTTACCTTGGCTTGTAAAGCCCACTTTCTTAAGTACTGCCTTACCTTCGGCACTGTTTACAAAAGTTCGGGCTTCAGGATGGCCTGCATCTGCTGCTTCTTGAAGTAATGTTGGAATAGGTTTTGGCGTTTTAACACCATCACGCATTTTAAATTTCGTTGCCGCCTTCGCAAGGGCTTGCGTGACGATAGAATATTTAATATCCGCTTCTTCCAATTCATTGCTCGATTGTTTTAAAGCCTCGTGATAAATATCAATCATGAAGTCATAGTGCTCCGCATCATCTGCAATCTGCTTAAATAAACGAAACTCTACCGCTAAGTATTCAGGTAAACATTTATAGCTATCGACCATCGTAGCCACAGTTTGTTTAACTTGCTCGGTTTCATACACAGTGGCATCAACATAAGATTTAAAGAAAGCAATACCAGGCGCTCGGCGAGCCTGCCCCGACACCAAAGCTGAGCGGAGTGCTTTTAGTGACTCATCGGTTTGCTCAGTTTCATGCTTTTCAAGTTTGTTATAAGCATCGACTGTGAACGCTTCAGGCAAACGATGCTCAATAGCACACTGTAGCCAATGCCCTGTATCCGAGCCTGCTTTATAAGCGATATTAAGTTGGAATGAAAGCGCATCATGGTTGCCCTTCTCCGCCGCTTGACGAATATAACTTTCACCAAGTTTGTGTTCTCCACAACGGAGAAGATGAGAACCAAATTCAAAGGTAGCATCACCTTCCTCATCTATTTTTAATGCCTGCTTAAAGCACAGTTTCGCATCACGAGCCACGCTCTCTTGCAGTAGTTTGTTTGAGTAGCATTTAGCATATAACAACCAACTTTGAGGGTGACCTTGACGGTGAGTTTTCTCAAGCCAATAACTCAGGTCTGCCTGCTTATCTAGGTATTGCTCCTTCTCCCACCAACGAGATTTACCCGTTTGTTCACTCATTTCAAGCAACTCGTTGTAAAACTTGTTCGCAAGGTAATAAGTCGCGTCTTTAGAACCTTTCAGGGCATCAGTCACAAATAACGACAGTTCACATGAGGTAGGCTCCTGCCATAAGTTAGTGCACAGGTTTTCGATACCAAGAATGGTTTTACCCACATATTGAGCGATTTCATAAAGGCTGTTCATGTGCTTTTGCATACGAGCGCGAGACACTTTCATTTCAGCGACATAGGCACCATTGACTTCTGTCATATGAACGGAGCGATTACCGTCATGGCGCAAGGCATTCATCTCGTCAATAACCCATTCTTCAATACAGCCTGATGTTTGCAGCATCTTAATCTTATTAGATAATTCACCATGAACGGGAGGGCGAAGTTTGAGATGCTTACCTAATTCATGACAAGTGAGCTCAACAAATAGACGAACCTTCGCCATGCTCGATTGGGGGTCGGTGAAATAGTAGCGCTCAGCTAAAGTGGCCTGTTTATATAGCTCCCCCAAGCCCTCTTTCAGAAAAGCAAAATTATCGTGGTTGTTATTCTCAAAGTCTGCCTGAAGTTGCATTTTAACGCTCCTAATTCATGTCTATGAACGCTATACTAATCTCACTGGCGACATTTTATGTCGCTTTAAAGTTTTATTTATCGGTAGAATTCAATGAGCAAGCAAATACAGCGATATCAGAAAGTGTTGGAGTCCATCCCCTGCCATCCAGATTCAATCTCTACATTAGAGTTACGAGACAAATTACTCTCGGCTGAACTACTGAGCACCAATGCGGATGAGAAAAGCCAACTACGCACTGTTCAACGCTGCATTAATAATGTGATTGAAGATAACAACAGCATTGAGATTGATGATGAACGACGACCGTATCGCTATCGCATTGCTCAAGGACACCGTCACCCTATCAAGCCAGATGGCATGTCTTCTGTGGTTTCATTGCAAGTCATAGAGAAAGAAATTAAGTCTATGTTGCCACCGACATTGCGCTCTGGTGTGGACAATATTTTTTCTTCACTCAAACAAGAAGACACCAAACAAACAAAATTATGGAGTGAACGTTTTTGTTATTTCCAAAGAGAATTGCCATTGGAAGCACCTGAGGTAGGCAACGCATTTTTTAAACAGATTGAACAAGCATTACTCGAGAAAAAAGACATTGAATTTACCTACCAGAAGCGTGGTGCAACTCAGCCAAAGTGCTATGTGTTAACCCCTCTTGGTCTTTTCCTTCACGGCAATAGTTTTTACCTAGTAGGCATGGTGCCGAATGACACCGATAGCATCCGTACATACGCTCTTCACCGAGTACATACATTAAAGATTGGTTTTACTAGCATCCAAACCTTAAACAAATTCAACGTCAAAGAGTATGTAGAGCAGAATGCACGTCATTTTTCTGGAGGTGAGATGCAGAAAGTAATATTGAAGATTGAAAATCTCAGCGGATTACATCTGATTGAAGAAACGCGTTTGTCACCAAACCAGAAAATACTCACTCAAGATAAACAATACACCACGATTGAGGCTGAAGTGCGGGATAGTTTGACCTTTGAATGGTGGTTAATGAAAAATGCCAATATCGTGGCGGTGGTCTCCCCAATATCATTGCGTGACAAAATAGTTGAAACGTTACATGCTAGCTTGAAGCTTTATAGCTAGAGACAAAGCTCTCGTAGCATTCTATGGAAGCACTTACGCTAATACTCACAACAATAAACTTCTACGTCACATGTGACATAGAAGTTATGTAATAAAATTGCACGCAAATTAAACATACCTACGTAAAGAGTTGGGTTGGAAATGACCATGGCTAGTACCGAAGTGCTCACGATGAATAGCAAAAGCATTATCTTATTTTCATGGCGTTGGCAAAAGCTCTACTAACTATTTCTTTTTCTATCGTTTTCTATTGAACCATTTTTCCCTTTTGGAAGGTGCCAATCGCGATAAAAGTCGCACCATAGTGTACGGTCATTTGGCTACGCGTTTGATCTGCGATCCTTTGAAAAACATTCTTATTAGTTTCAAAAAATACGTCTGTTAGTCATCTATTTCCTAGCCAAATTTGAACGCCAGAAACCATAACAACGAGCAAAATAATGACCGTGGCAATATGGACATGAATAGAGAATGTTCTGTGTGCATTATTCATCTACGTTAAGGCTTATTTTTTAGAGTTACAATGAGAATAGTGGCATTTGATTAAATCGGTATGTCAGTTTCGTTCACCGTTTACTTTCCAAGCCTTAGTAACCAACTATGTGCATAATGTGGGTTCACTAACAGATTTCCTGAATTTTTCTTTATAAATTATAAAATTAGCTAGCAAAACATCGTTCTATGTATTTTACTTAAAAGAGTGCAACCAAGACTCACGGATGAGAAAAATGGCTAACAAAAAAAACGTCGAAACAAACAAAAAAGATACAGAAACCAAAAATAAGAAAAATAACGAGTTAGAACAAAAGAAAACGGCACAAAAAAAGAAGCTTAGACTGCATTCACACCTAAAAGTTAATATCCCACTTTTTCAGTCACTCATGATGATTTTACCATCATTGGCTAAACACGCTGCTGCAGAGAGTATAGACAATTCCAGCGACGCTGCAGATCAAGTAACCGCAAATAACGTGACCGAAAAAGATGTCACCGATGACCATACACAAGAGGACTCCTCAGCGGTTACTCATCAAGAGGCTCAAACGAGTGAAAGTGACGTAAATTCGACCTTGAGTGCAAGTCATGCCCCCCATGGTTCGAGTTCTCACTTGGTTCCTTCTCATCATTTATCGACGCTTTCTCACCCGCAAGTCCATTACATTCCTTCGGTCTCGATGCCGACTATCTCCTCAGGAAGTAACGGCCAGCCGACTCATTCGAATGCACCTACGACGCCCGCTTTACCCGTAACCTTCATACCCGAAGTCATAAAAGGTACGTACGGAGAGCTTCATGTTGATGCAAATGGTCAATACACATTTGTATTGAATCCAAATTCTCCTCAATACATCCTTTTAAATCAGCAGCAACCAGGTACTGACCACTTTGCGTTACATCTATCTAATGGCTCGAGCATCATTGTTCAGATACCGGTAACAGGTAAGCAAGACACGCCAAGTATTTCTGGAGACTTAACAGGCGTCGTGACAGAAGATCATAATATTGATTCACAAGGCTTGTTACATGCGAACGGCAAAATTGATGTCATAGACCCTGACCAAAGTGAAAGTTCGGTTACGCCGGAAGTTATCTCAGGTAAATATGGTTCATTAACTATCGATGCTGATGGGCATTGGCAATATCAAGTTGATAACTCACTCTCTAATGTTCAAGCGTTAACCGCAGCCACTTCATTGCACGAAAGCTTCACTATTCACACCAAAGATGGTACACCACAAACGATCGATATGACGATTGGCGGGAACGACGACAACGCCGTTATCACAGGTGTGGATGCTGGCACGTTAACTGAAGATTTAACGACACAAGTTCAAGGGCAGCTTTCGGTAACAGATTCAGATCTTGGAGAAGATCATTTTCAGGCATCACAAGTAACTAGCAATTTCGGTACGCTAAGCATCACCAAAGACGGTGCGTGGACATACAGTTTAGACAACAATAACCCAGTAGTTCAAAGACTTGGCCAAGGTTCAACTGCGACAGACATCGTCACTGTTCACTCAGCTGATGGTACAGCGCATCAAGTTATGGTTACGATCAATGGCACTAACGACCATGCAGTAATCACGAGTAGTACAGCAAATTCACCAAGTTCGTTTTTCGCTATCGGGACAAGTAATGGCTCAAGCCAAGTTACTGAAGATAAAGACCTAACGGTTTCAGGCCAACTCAACATCACCGATATCGACTCAAAAGAGGCGCATTTTTCTAATTCCGACCTCAAGGGGACACTGGGTACTTTACACCTTAAAGACAATGGCGATTGGACCTACGATCTAGATAATAAAAATCCACAAGTTCAGGCTCTTGGTCAAGGCTCTGCGACAACAGACATCATAACCATCCACTCCGCCGACGGCACTCCTCATCAAATTGCAATTACCGTTAACGGCACCAATGATAAAGCCGTGATAAGCGGAACCAGTGCCGGCGTGGTAACCGAAGAGTCCCAACTTCAGACCTCGGGCATACTGACTGTTACGGATGTGGATACTGGTGAAGCGCACTTCGCTACTTCATCCACAGGAAGTACCGATATTGCAGGCTCGTTTGGTACGCTTCATCTGACCGATACTGGTTCTTGGACGTACGATCTTGATAACACTAACCCGACCGTTCAAGCATTAGGTAAAGGCTCGACAGCTACTGATACCATCACCGTTCATTCTGCTGATGGCACGCCGCATCAAGTGACTATCACAGTAAATGGCACTAATGATGCCGCTATTATTGGTGGCACAAACTCAGGCACGGTGACTGAAGAATCTCAATTAAAAGTCTCGGGAACTCTGACCGTTACGGATGTCGACACAGGCGAAGCGCATTTCTCAAATACGGATATTGCGGGTAACTTAGGCACCCTACATCTAACTGAATCGGGCTCTTGGACTTACGACCTAGATAATACCAATCCAAAAGTACAAGCACTTTCAGCGGGACAACAAACAACCGAAGTCATCACCGTTACATCAGCAGACGGCACACAAAAACAAGTGACCGTGACCATTAATGGCACCGATGACCAGTCGACGATAACCGGAACGTCTACCGGCACCGTCACTGAAGACCAATATGTACAGGCCAATGGTAAACTCGTTGCCCATGATGTGGATGCACAGGACCACACCCACTTTGTTGCACAACAAAGTGCTCAGGGGCAATACGGCACCTTTAATTTATCACCCGATGGATCATGGGATTACCTGCTTACCTCGCAAAAGCTGACCAGTGCAGACACCGTGACCGAGCATTTCATGGTGCACACCTCCGACGGTACACAGCAAGAGGTAGTGGTCACGGTTAAAGGGCATGATGATCAAGCACACATTACGGGATTCACCACCGGTGTTGTCACTGAAGATGGTCAATCAACGGTGTCTGATCAACTGTATGTCGCCGATCAGGATGCACAGCAAGATCACTTCACCGCACAAATGGATACGCCCACACAGTATGGGCACTTCTCTATCACTGAAGCTGGCTTGTGGACCTTCACCCTTGATAATACAAACCCTACCGTTCAAGCGTTAGGTAAAGGAGTAACAGCTACTGATACCATTACCGTTCATTCTGTCGATGGTACGCCTCATCAAGTGACCATTACGGTGAATGGTACTAATGATGTCGCTATTATTGGTGGCACAAACTCAGGCGCAGTGACCGAAGAGTCAAAATTGCAAACCTCTGGAACGCTAACCGTAACTGATGTCGATACTGGCGAAGCCCATTTCTCCAACACAGATATTGTAGGTTCATTGGGCACCCTACATTTAACTGACTCGGGCTCTTGGACTTACGACCTAGACAATACAAACCCTACCGTTCAAGCTTTAGGTAAAGGAGCAACAGCTACTGATACCATTACCGTTCATTCTGCTGATGGAACGCCACATCAAGTGATCATTACGGTGAATGGTACTAATGATGCTGCCGTCATCTCCGGTGACACGGTAAAATCCATCCATGAAAATGCTTTATTTGACGCCGATAAACATGATGTCACCACTCGACAGAACGCCCACTCATTATCCGGAGCCTTAACTTCACAAGATGTAGATAGTGGACAATCGAACCTCTTCCAACCTATTCATAGTCAAATGGGCCATTACGGCTCAATATCCCTAGATGCAAACGGTCACTGGCACTATCAATTGGCACCAAGTGAAGGGAAAACGATTGATGAATTAGCACAAGGTGAACACGTAACAGAAGTCTTTACCGTGAAAGCTATTGATGGCACAAGCCAAACCATTTCTATAGAGATCATTGGAGACAACGACAGTGCAAGTATCACATTGCAACCTAGTCGCTCTCACACCACTGTTTTCGAAGACAAAATCAGCGACATTGATACCAGCGGCGCATTACGAGCTTATGGAAATGTTGATGTTACTGACGTCGATAACCAAGGCAGTACGACTCATAGTGAAGAACTGCTGAAATCAGAAACAGCGCACACAGCCATTGGCGGAGTGTTTACAGTTCATGGAACGAGTTGGGACTATCAGGTCGATCCAAATAATTCGAAGGTACAAGCACTCGCTGCTGGAGAGAAACTGGTGGAAACCCACACCATAACGTCCATCGACGGAACTGCATCAAAGCAAGTTTCGGTCACCATTGTTGGCACTAACGATGCCGCAGTGATAACGGGGACCGACACAGGAGATGTTACTGAAGGCAATGCAGGGCAACACATGTCCCCAGATTATGCTCAACCTGGCATGGCATTCCTTGGCCGAAGTACCATACATACCACTGGCAAGCTCAATATTACCGATGTCGATACAGGCGAAGCGGAATTTGACACGCACGGCATTGGGTTTACTTATTCCGGTCAATACGGCGACCTCCTTCTAAACAAAGATGGTAGTTGGTCATATCATGCTGATACAGGTCAAATTCGTAGTACAGGAGGGCTAACCAGCACCCGTGGCACAACGATTGACCAACTGGGGGAGAATCAAACTCTCACCGATACGGTTACCGTATTCACTAAAGATGGAACCTCTCATGATATCGTTATTACCATCCATGGCAGCAACGATCGTCCTTATTGCTCATCCGAAGTTCAATTAAACTCGGGTAAAGAGGATTTAGTTCAGACCATTACTTCTACTGAACTTTTGGCCAATACTGTAGATGTGGATGCTAATGATGCAGGAAAGCTCTCCATCGCAAATCTACACGCTGATCATGGTTCAATTCTCGATAACAATGATGGGACATTTACTTTCACGCCAGATAAAGATTACAACGGGCAAGTACATTTTACTTATGACGTAACTGATGCGCATGGAGGCGTTACCCATACTGGTGCAAATGTTGCGCTTAATGCGGTAGCCGACAGCGCAATCATCACCGGCCAAGATACAGGTGCAGTCGATGAAGGGCATGGGCACTACTTTGATATGTCACCGGATTATGGCAAAAGCCAATTAACTTCCGAAGCGCTGTATGCCGATGGGAAATTAGACATCACCGATCCTGATTTGGGTGAAAGTAAGTTTGACGATCATGGCGGTGGTTATAGCTACAGTGGCCAATATGGCCGTATTAATCTGCATGAAGACGGCACTTGGCACTATATGGTTGATATCGGCCATAATGGGTTTACCACTGGCACATCAACTACCAATGTCGGTACAACCATTGATAAACTAGGAGATGGTGACTCGTTAACGGATACCATCACCGTCTACTCAAAAGACGGTACTGCGCATGATATTGTGGTGACCATTCATGGTGATAATGATGCCCCGTATTGCTCATCTGAAGTCCAGCTAAATTCAGGCAAAGAAGATATTGCTCAGACTTTAACGCTAAATCAATTACTGCAAAATACAGTCGATGTTGATACCAATGATGCCGGTCAGTTAGCTATTGGTAACCTGCAAGTTGATCACGGTTCTATTGCAATTAATACCGATGGTACGTTTACCTTTACCCCCGCTAAAGATTATAACGGCCCCGTCCATTTTAATTACGATGTAAAAGATGCGCACGGTGGCGTAACGCATACAGGGGCAAATCTTGATTTAGCCGCCGTCGCTGATGCTGCAATAATCACAGGCCAATCAACCGGCGATGTGGATGAAGGCTATGGCACTTTTGGAGACCGTTCTCCAGATTATGCTCAAACTGGCATGGCAAAAATAGGGCAAGGTGCATTAACCGCTGATGGTAAGTTGGATATTGTTGACCCGGATACTGGTGAATCTCAGTTTGATCCTAAAGGTGGAGCTTGGAATAACTCCTATCACGGGCAATATGGGCATTTACTATTAAATACTGATGGCACTTGGCATTACGATGTCACCGTAGGCAGTGTTGATTGGGTTAATAATCGTAAAACAACAATCGGCACTGCCATAGATAAACTCGGCGAAGGGCAAACGCTCACCGATACAGTAACCATTCAATCTAAAGACGGCACAACTCACGACATAGTGATTACCATTCATGGTGATAACGATAAACCTTATTGCTCTTCAGAAGTGCAGTTAAACTCAGGTAAAGAAGACTTAGCTCAGACCATTACTTCCACTGAATTATTAGCTAATACCGTAGATGTTGATGCTAATGATTTAGGTAAACTCACCATCGAGAATCTGCATGCCAACCATGGTTCTATTGCCACAAATCCTGATGGCAGTTTTGAGTTTACCCCAGAGAAAAACTACAACGGTGACGTGCATTTTACCTATGATGTCAAAGACGCCCATGGTGGTATTACCCATACAGGCGCTAGCACATCACTGGCTGCTGTTGATGACAAGGCCATTATATCAGGGTTAGATACGGGAGATATTCACGAAAGTAGCAGGCCAAACCGATCTCCAGATCATGCACAACCGGGAATGGGTGAAATAACCAATGATCTTTTATATATTGATGGAAAACTCAATATTACAGACGGTGATAGTGGAGAAAGCACCTTTGATAGCAAAGGCCCTGGATACAGTTATCACGGACAGTATGGCCATCTCATGCTACTTAAAGACGGCACTTGGCACTACACCATCGAAGTCGGCCAACAAGCGTCAGGTATCGGATCAATTATAGATAAACTCGGCGAAAATGAACGCCTTACCGATACCATTAAAGTGTTTTCCAAAGATGGTACAGGTCACGATATCGTTATCACTATTCATGGCGATAATGACCGCCCATATTGCTCTTCAGAAGTGCAGCTGCACTCAGGGAAAGAAGATTTAGCTCAGACCATTACTTCTACCGAATTATTAGCTAATACCATAGACGTAGATCATAATGACGCAGGCAATCTCTCTATTGCAAATCTACACGCTGATCATGGCTCAATTCGCGATAACAATGATGGTACATTTACCTTCACTCCAAATTCAAATTACAACGGTAAAGTTCAATTCACTTATGACGTTAAAGATGCTCATGGCGGTGTGACGCATACGGGTGCGGCAACCACGTTAGTCGCTGTAAACGATAATCCCGATGTGCAACCTTTAACTGACAGTGTTATTGAAGGAGCGACATCACCGCGCCACCTAGATCTGCTAGCAGGCGCGACAGATAAGGAAGGAGACGCTTTAAATATAGAACAGCTATCTTTTTCAGTAGATGGCGGCAAAAGCTCTCAATTGCTTCCATCTGGACTATCAATCGCTAAAGATGGTCATACTTTACTGGTCGATGCAACCGACCCTGCATTTAACTACCTCAATGCTGGTCAGCCATTGAACATAGTGGCGTCTTACCTTGTGAGTGATGGTCATGCTGGCCAAACTCAGCAAACCGCCGTCCTTACAATTGAAGGGACAGATGACAAAGCGGTACTAGTCTCGAATGTCATACAAATGAGTGAAACAGAGGCATTACAGAGTGAGTTTACTCGCTATCAAGGTAAGCTACAGCTAATCGACCCTGATACTGGCGACAATACTCAATTTCAATTTGGCGGTGTTTATATAGGACAAGGGTTTCCCCCTGGTGAACTTGATATATGGCCTGATGGGTCATACTCATTCCATTTAGAGACAGCTCTCAATCGCCATGCTGATGACTTGGTCAGTAGCTTACACCAAGGGGAATCAATGGAATTCCCTTATACTGTTAAAACTACTGATGGGCAAACAGTAACTATCATGGTGAAAGTCATTGGTGAAGACAGCCAAGCAAGAATCGAAGTCGGTCGTTATTCAAGTGTTGATAACCATGTAACTGAAGACCACTTTACTCCCGGAACTACCCATAACCTAATAAGTAGCACTGGTTATTTACATGTTATCGACCCCGATCATGATCAAGCTGGTTTTATCGCTCAAGATATCACGACTTCAGAAGGAGGGCGTTTTCATATAAACGCCTTAGGAAGTTGGGCGTACAATATAGATAACAGCAAGTTACAACACTTAGGGGCTGGTGAAAGCTACCAGAAAACATTCACCGTAGAATCTATTGATGGTAGTGCGCACCGAGATATTACTGTCACAGTTCATGGTACCAATGATAATCCCGTCATCTCCTCCGCAGTATCTTTACCTGCTGGAATAGAAGATACAAAGATCATTCTTACTTCAGCTCAACTGCTTGCAAATGCCACGGATGTTGATGACAACGATGCCGGCCAGCTTTCAATAGCCAATTTGCAAACCGACCACGGATCCATTTTAGCCAATGTCAATGGCACTTTCACCTTTACCCCTGAAGCTAACTACAACGGACAGGTAAATTTCACTTATGACGTTAAAGATGCACATGGTGGCATTACGCACACAAGTGCTAGCACAACATTGGCAGCGGTTAATGACGCAGGTGTAATCACAGGAGACAAGTCAGGAACTGTCACCGAAGATAACCATGTACAAGGTGATGCTCAACATACTATTTATACAGTTGGAGTTCTTGATGTCACCGATCCCGATGCTGGGGAAAATCATTTCCATGAAAGCCATAATGTGCATGCTCTCCATGACCCATTTGGAGGATCTTTCACCATAGGAAAAGCTGGAGATTGGAGTTATTCCGTTCCTAATACCAACGTCCAGCACCTTGCTAAGGATCAGGTCGAGACAGTGCAATACGAAGTGATCACACAAGGTGGCGATAAACAAATCGTTACAGTGAGTATCCACGGCACCAACGATGACCCAATACTTTCTGTCACGCAAACTACGCCAACAACAGGTACATTGACTGAAACGGATGTCGATGTAAAAGACACGCATTCTTTCTCAGTGGTTAGCCCTACCGGACAGTTTGGTGACCTTTCGGTTGATCCAACCTCTGGCGCTTATGTTTACACTCCAAATTCTTCTGTTTCAGGCATGAGCTATAACTCAGCCACACATACCTACCATGGTGCTGATGTGTTTGAAGTTAAAGTTGCGGATAATCATGGTGGCGAATCATCAAGATTCCTAACCTTTGATACCAATGGACAAGTCAATCTGATTACAGGGCAACAACCAACTATCACCACAACAGTACCACAAAACCCCATCGTTACGACGGCGCAACCAAGCCTTCCAACTAGCAGTAACACGCCACCAAGTAATGCGGTCACTGTAGATTTGGCAGCTTCAAGTGATAGCGGAAAATCGGATACTGACAACCTTACAAACAACAATACGCCAACAATAACGGGTCACACTGACATTCCTTACTCGCAAGTGACTGTTTACGATGGTTTAACACCGATTGGACATGCTGTATCTGACGCATCGGGTCAATACAGTGCCGTAGTTAACAACTTAACAGATGGCGCTCATAATCTATCCGCTACAGCACTGGCTCCTTCATCAGTATTGCCTGCAACGTCGCCACTACTTTCAGTACATGTTGATACCACTATTGTTCCGCTGACTATCGAGTTAACTCATGACACCGGCAGTAGCGCTTCTGACTTAATTACCAACGATGGTGCACTAACAATTGGTGGGCAAGATGCAGGCGCAACCGTTGAGTTTTCAACGGACAATGGGCAAACATGGACTTCAAGTTTTACGCCACAACCAGGTTCAAACACCGTTAGTGTGAGGCAGACAGATACAGCGGGGAATGTGTCAGCCAACACGTCATTGAATTTCACCCTTGATAATTCAATTGCAGCACCAACAGTGTCATTGACCCACGACACTGGGAGACATTCAATCAGTACACCTGACTTTATCACTCAAGACTCTCAGCTTTCAATTCAAACGGAAGCGGGCGCGAAAGTAGAATACTCAAATGACGGTGGACACAGTTGGACTGCTGTATTTAACCCAGTAGAAGGTGTAAACAACCTACAGGTAAGACAAACTGATATCGCTGGTAACTTATCTCCAGCGACTCACTTTAGTTTTACCTTAGATACAACCCCCGGCACAGTGACCGTGAATCCGATATCGCAAGATAATGCATTAAATGCGGCTGAGAATAACCAACCACTAGTGATTACGGGAACAACTTCGAATGTCGATCCTGGTGATGTTGTGTATGTTATCGTCGGCAATAATCATTTTTATGACGCAACCGTAAAATCAGATGGTTCATGGTCATTGACCCTAAGTGCATCTGCTCACCAAAGTATTTTGGCGGCTGACCACAATTACCCAATACAAGTGGGAGCCGTGGATGCAGCTGGCAATTCAACCCCTCGTATTTCGACTCATTTGTTAGTCGATACACAAAATCCAATTCCACATATCGCTGTTGATTCAGTTACGCAAGATAACGTACTTAATGCCCTTGAGTCGGGGCAAAGTATTCCGATAACAGGCACGGTGACGGGTGATTATCACACAGGTGATACTGTAAGCTTGAAGATAAACGGAGCGAATATTCCGTCTCTCAGGGGCACCGTTGATGCGGCTGGGCATTTCTCAATTCCTGTTGCAGGTAACGTATTGGAACGTGCCAATATCCATACTAGCTATGCAAGTGGGCAGGCGGCACCCATACACTCTATTGAAGCCACAATACAAACGACCGATGCGGTAGGAAATACAGGAAGTGCTACCACTGGTTCGCAAGTGTTCACCGTTGATACACAAATACACATTGGCATTCATACAGACCCTGTCACTGTTGATAACGTGATTAACGATCAAGAGTCCTATTCATCCGTTGATATCACCGGTTCCGTTTCTGGTGATTTTAATACTGGAGATGTTGTCACTTTAAATGTAAATGGCATAAAACATACTGGCGCTGTCGATTCACATGGGCACTATTCAATTGCTGTTCCTGGTAGTGAATTAATTGCAGATGCTGACCAGAAAATTGAAGCCTCAATAGCCGTTACAGATAGCGCAGGTAATAACGCGCACGCTACCACCGATGTGGTTTACCAAGTTGACACTCAGGTAAGTCTCCCTACGGTTACATTTGAAAGCGCAGGCGCAGACAACTTATACAGTAAAGCTGAAATTGCTCGTGGTGATGCAAACACGATCACAGCAACCATTACGCCTCCGGGTGATGCTAAAATTGGCGAGCATCTTGTCGTTAATGGACAAGACCATGTGCTCGATGCAAATACTCTCGCTAACGGAGTTCAAATTGAAGTTCGACCGGGAGCTCAAGTGCAAGTGACCATGACTGACGAACACGGTAATACCGCGGGTAGCCAAGGCTTTGCTGCCAGTGCCATACCTGATCCGATCATAGTCAAAGCGCCACCAGGAAGTCATCACGTGTCCGGTTCACTGGGTACACCGCCACTACTCCCATCTTTAACGCCAGTGCCAACTGCACAACATGGTTGGCGGATTCATCTTCCAGATGGGAGTTATGTAACAAGTCATCACGGTCAATATGGAACATTAACCATTGACCCTCAGACTGGTGATTTACATTATCAAGAACAGGCAAATGTACACACAGGGCCACATGGCAGCGCTTCTGGTATTGGCCAACATGAAGACAAGTTCGAAGTTGCATTACAAGGTACAAATCAAGATGAAGTGGTTGCCCATGTGAACGTTCAAATACTCAGCCACGGGCCGGGACATAGCGGTAAACTGAATATAGGTACCGAGGTGGTTGATATGACAATAACCCCTATTACCCATACCTCACACCCTGCTCCACCGCCTCCTCCTCAGGTGTTGCATGACGAGCCTGACATGTCTTCGCAAGCAGACTTTACCGTTACGCAAAGTGATGACAGTTATCTAGATTTGACTCAGCACGCTCACCAAGCACCAGACCAGAAAACCAGCCACCATGGTGCGGCCGCTTATTTAGATGCATTGGGCATAAAACCAGATACGACATCTACAGAAGATCACGATCAACCTGCGGACATGGACATCGTACTAGCACAAGTCGACCAACAAGATGCAGCAACACATGACCAAGCGCACTTGGATATGTCGGATGCGTTTGAACACCATGATACGAACGTCAACCACAACCAAGATGATGAGCATCACCGTCACAACGACCTAGACGGGCTGCCAGACATAGACCCTAATCCATAACATCAACATCAAGTAAGTAAAATCGGGAGTCTTGTCTGCTCCCGTAATCTCTTCTAAAGAACACACAAAACAAAGAAAATGAAAACCAAAAAGGGAGCACATGATGTGCTCCCTTTTGCTTTCTATTTTCTTATGTGTTTACTATTCTGCGACTCTCTATAGCGATTACCTTTCACCAAACGCGACACTCACGTTTGTGTAAATTGGCTTCCACAGGTATTGGAAAACGGACTTCTCACCGGTTGTAATATCCACCTCGCCCGTCATACCTGGCAAGATAGAAAAACTCTCTGGATTATCACGGAAATAAGGAACATCCACCGAAACGACTACTTCGTAATAGATTTCACCGCGCTCACTTTGACTTGTGGTTGGAGAGATACTCTCAACCATACCTTTCAATGCGCCAAAACGACTGTAGTCAAACGCATCAATCTTGATTCGAGTCGGCTGCCCTACACTCACAAAACCAATATCTCTTGGGGATAATCGAGCCTTAAAGTCAGCTTTCCCACCCACAGGAACAATTTCAACCACGGTACCGCCCGGTTGAATTACCCCACCATTCTTGGTGCTTGGAAGACTTTGGACTAACCCTTGTAATGGCGAGACTAACGTCGTATTGGTTACTTTAGCTTGGCTTGAACGAACTCTCGCATTAAGTGCGGATAAATCAGATACCGCTTTAGAACGGTCGTCACTGACTTTCACTTTAGCTTCTGCGAGTAGTTGCCCAATTTTTTGTTCGACCCCATCAGCTTGTTTAATCAACACCGCTTTTTTACCACGTGCCTCTTCGATCTTCTGTTCAATGCTTGCCAACTTTTGACGCATTTCCAACACTCTTAATCGTGAAATATTGCCAGACTTGTAACCCTTCTCTAGGATATTCAATTCTTGTTTTGTCGCAGAAAGTTCTTTCTCATAACTCGGCAACGATTTTTCCAAACTACGGAGCTGTTCTGCAATCTGTTCGTTGTCTTTTTCAAGAACAATACGTTTCTGATAATAGAGACCCTTTTGAGCATTAAGCTGTGCTTTTTGCTGGCTCACTATCTCTGGGAAATCGATTTCAAACTCTCCAAAGTTTGGTTCACGATTATCAAGCAAAGCATTCATACGTTCTATACTCGCCAGCAAGGTGACTTGTTGAGACCTTAATTCTTCCAATGCGGTTTGCTGAAAGGTGGCATCAAATTCCACCAACGGCTGACCTTTTTCAACAAGTTGCCCTTCTTTCACTAGAAGTCGTTTTAGTTTGCCACCGATATCGCTTTGCAGAACTTGTTTTTCTCCTTCAGGAATAACAGCTCCTTTAGCTTTGGCAATTTCATCAACTTGGGTGACTACAGACCAAGTGGCAAAAGCAATGACACATAAAGCAACTGACCATGTCGCCAATGCCAATGTACGAGCCGTATGTTGTGATTCAACAAGTTCACCGTAGCGCTTGCCCTTCTCGATAGGTTGTTTAGCCATTAGCGACTCCTTGCTTAGACTTTGATTGTTCTTGATGGGCTGCATTTTGTTCAGCAGACGGATCTTGTTCTTGAGAAGCTTGAGGCTCTGAAGGCTGTTCCTGCTTCAAAGACTGCTCCGGCTCTAATGGACCGGCATAAACCACAGCACCTTCATTTAATACCACCACTTTATCGGCAAGCTTGATTAAATCCGGATCGTGAGAGGTATAGATCACCGTTGCATTTCCTTTTTTCGAAGCCAAAAACTCGCCAAATACACGCTTAGCATTTGGATGCGCATCAGGCACGGGGTTATCCATTAAGAACATTGGGTAGTCATAAACCAACGCTTTCGCGTCAATGAGGATCTGCGCAACACTGCCAGACAACATGTCAAAAAGGCTATCCGGTTGAATACTGCTGATTGAAGTATCCAACCCATCAGGCAACGTGGCGAACCAACGCTTGCCCCCCACAAGTTCAATCGAAGACATCATTTTCTGATCTTCAACTTGATGTCCGTCGTTGAGCCATTCACGAATACTCAACGTGAGCAAATCAGGATAAGCCGCCCGAATAAAGCACCAATGGCGATAGAGCTGTGGATCGTATTGAACGAGGTTAACCCCTTCAAGCTCAACCATCCCGTTTTGTATTGGCTGTAGACCAGACAGCACTTCGATCAACGTTGATTTTCCGCTTCCCGAAGGCCCCGTAATTGCAACAATTTCGCCAGCTTCAATATCAAAACTCACACCACTCAATGCAGGGCGACTTTGCTTCGGATAACGTAGTGTCACCTGCTCCAACTTCAAGTTAGGTGCTAACGTTGGCAGCGGATGATGTTGGTAGCTAAATTCGCGCTCAGACGGTTGAGACAGAATACGGTTCACCTGCAACTTGGATTGATTAAAGCTATTAAAACGCATCGCGCTGTTCGCCAATACCTGAGCAGGGCCTGTCACTTTAGATATCAACATCATTGAAGCAATCAAACCACCAGGCGTCATCACTTGTTCAAAAATAAGCCCTATTCCTAACCCCATAACCGCTAACGTCGAACCCACACCAATGAAGTAATAAATTGAGGTGTATCGACTCTGGAGAACCGATTGATTGAACGTCACTGTAGACGCAAGAAGGTTGGCCTTTTGGAAGCGTTGAATCCAGTGCTCTGATAATCCAGCACTGCGAATAAAGGCGAGTTTAGATGACAGCTCATTGGTCATGTTCTGACGATTAGTTCCTGCCACCGTTGATTGTATTGAGCGTTTGCTGCTAGAGCGTATCGAGCGTTTTGCTAGCAAGTAATAAAGAATTAAAGAAACAATAGGAACCAGCACCAACCATCCACCTAACACACCAATCGCAAGTACAAAGATAAGAATGAATGGCAGATCAAACAGCGCATTTCCTAAACGCCCAGACAACACGCCTGAAATGCGCTCAGACAACATCACTTGGTTTTGTTGACTAGACGACGCTGTTTGTTGATTTTGAGCATAACTATTTCTAAGCAGACGCTGAACAAGAGATTGAGAGATCTCGCGACTGGCTCGATTTGCCACCGAAGCAAACACTCGGCTGCGCAATGTTCTTAACCAACCCATCATCACAAACAACAAAGCCGCGCCAATAGCAATACCTTGCAACTCATGCCCCGCGTCACCACCAATCACATGGTCATAGATAGACATCGTGATGAATGGAACAGCAAGCGCAAACAAGTTGGTGATAAAGCTGACCAACAGCAATTTAGGAATGATGGGACGAAACGCATGTAACCGTTCACCAACCCAATCAGGAGAGGCCTTCTCTAATGGTGGACCATCTATGACAATACAAAACTGCGGAACATCGGTAATGGCTTCATTCGCGCTAAAGGCAACAAATTGCTTCGATTCTAAATGGCCTGAGATCAACTCATGTTCACCAAGCACCAATAAGACTAATTTGTGTTCACCTACCTCATCGAGATTAGCAACCAAGCGATAGGGTAATGCAAGCCTATCGAACATGGCGAACATGTCGTCGATTGATTCAATGCCATTCTCATCGACCCATTGATGTGCGAACAACTGAATATTAGCGTTAACTTCCAACTGCTTAAGAACAGAAAGGCTTTCGGTTTCTAAATGGTTCAGTACCTCTTGTCGATCACTCGTATCTGAACGGTCACTAGCATCTAAACGATTCATACGACGGCCTCCTGATTGATCTCACTTTCGACCGTAATGGTTCGGCTTTCCACTGTAATAATTCGATTAGCTAATTCGCGAAGTTTCGAATGGTAACTCACCATCAATAACGTGCGTCCTGCCGCCACTTCTTCTTCCAACACCTTAGCTAGATTCCCAAGGGCATCTAAATCGAGTGAAGAGTCCGGTCTATCTAACATGATTACGGGCTTGTCGCTGGCCAGCTGGGTCGCGATATTGAGCATTTTCACGTTACCCATACTCAATAAAGACGCGCTCGTGTGGCCAATTTGTGTCTCTAGTCCATCGGGCAACCGAGTAATTTCTTTGGTTAATCCCAAGCGTTTAGCATAGTCATTGGCGCTTTGTGTTCTCTCGGGATCAAAGCCACATAAGTTATCGAGAATAGTCCCCGACACCAACTGCCCTTTCACGCCACAGTAGGCAGAAATGTTGGTTACGGATGCGATTGAAACAGCAGTTCCATTAATGAAGCACTCACCCGATTTCAGATCATCAATACCTGCAATCGACGACAATAAATGACTGTTGGTGTGGCGGTCTTCACTCTCTAACAAAACCAACTCACCTTTATTTAGTATCAGATCCGCATGAGCGAGTTCGCCATATCTTTCAACGGTCGCTTGTTTGATTTCCAAAGTCTCAAAGTCAGATAAATGGGGCTCAGATTGCTCAGAATCTAAAGACTCAGATAGTGACAAGTCACTCAGCTTTTCTATTGCCTGATTGGCACTGTGTATTGAATTGAGCTTGATTCGAACCCCAATCAGAGCGCTCAGCGGCGCGACAGCTCTGCCCGATAAGATAGAACATGCCGCCAACCCACCAGTGGTTAACTGGCCATCCAATACCCACAAGCTACCCGTAATCACGAGTAAGACTGACGTCGCTAACGCTGCAAGCTGAATACACTCTTGTGCGAAAGCATTCTGTTCCTCTTCTCTCGCTTTCGACTGAGAGCGAACGTTATTTAGGGATTTAAACTGATTGAAGATTCGAGACTCAACGGCCTGACGTTTGATTCCCTGAATGGTTTGACTCAGCAAAATCAAGAACGCTTTTCGTTCCTGCTCATCTTGGGAAGCTTCTTCACTTAGACTTTTAACGCGAATAGAAGATAACCAAACAATTCCGAGAGTAACCAGCCAAACCGCCAAAGGTATCGCCACTAGCTCACCGCCAATGTAAGCCACCAAACCAAGAAAGATCAGTGCAAAAGGAAGATCGATAAAGCCAGCTATTACCCCACCAGAATACCAGTCTTTGACTTTTGATACGGAGCTCAACCCCTCTTCCACGCCCCCAACACCTAGATGGCGAATATGACCCGATGAAGCATTAGTCACTCTTTCAACTAAGGTTTGGTAGGTCGCTTTCTCGGTATTACTGGCGGCTGCAGACAAAAGCCAAGTACGCACGAATCGAATCAATGCTTCCATCGCGACGGCCAATGTCGCACCAGCCAATAGCAGAGTGGCGGTACCGTAACTTTGGTTAGGTAAAATACGATCGTAAATTTGTAAAACCGTTAATGGAACGGCGAGAGAGAGAATATTGATGAGTAAAGAAGGCAGTAAGACTTTTCCTACCACCCCTTTGTTTTTCATTGAACTTGCGGGCATACATAATCCTTATCCATGCTTATGAAATAAGATTGGTACACCATGCTTGGTATTGCAAGATAACAAACTGATTTAACGTGTTTTTTGGGATCTTCACCATCTAGTTTAGATTTGGCAAAACAAGAGTACCCTAAATACGGCAAAAATAAGAAAACGGACACTTTGAAATTGTTTTTAATGGCCTATTGAGAGTCTATAGTACCGGTAAGACCTGACATCATTTACAAACGATTGATCGATAACATTTCTTCGTCAGAGAACCTACCATCTCCAGGTCAAGTTTTACCTCATTTTTATCCTTACGATACGAAGCAACACGATAATATTCGTATTTTGATATTTAAAAATTCGTCACTAAAGGGATATTGCCGCATTCGCGGGACACGAAGTTCCTAATGTCACTGTAACCTATAGATTAACCAAAATAAACGGCATCTGAATAGTCCAGATGCCGCTTAACATTAATGATTATCTTGCCAAGGCTAAATTATTAGACCGTTGTAAACACATGATGCTGGAACAACTGGTCAACAATTTCATGAGAGCTCGCTGATGCGCCCAATTCTAGGCCAGACATATCGAAGCCTTCCAACGCTACCGATGTAAACTGACCTGTCTCGTTAGTAATGGTTAGATTAAGGATATCCTGTTCACCATCAAAACTAGCGCTAACATGTTCCAGTAAGGCATCCATACCAACCATATCATCTGCTGGCGAAATGATATCACTCAAATCTAACTTATCTTCAGCTAGATTGAAGTCTTTGATCACATCCATAGATAGCTCAGAACTTAAAGACTCGTTGGTGAAAGTAAACGTATCGCTCCCCTCACCTCCTGTTAGGATATCATTCCCCAAACCGCCTATAAGTATATCGTTGCCTAGGCCACCAACTAAGATGTCGTCGCCTGCAGCGCCACTTAAGGTGTCTGCCCCTTCTTGTCCCAACATGATATCAATAGTTTCACTACCATCAAGTAGGTTAGATAACTCATTCCCTATGATAGCGTGACGTTCAGTTGAAGCAATATCAGCGCCAGACTCGCTTAGCGTTAAGGTAAAAACGTTGTCACTCAACCCGCCTCTTCCATCTGACACTTTAAAGAGAAAGTTAAGATCAACTTGTTGATTACCTTCTAAGGTAAAGCTATCACTTTGTGTAAAACTGTAGCTCCCATTTGACTCAACTTGCAACAAACCAAATGCCGTTTCGACATGCAAACTCCCATCAACTTGATACGTCGAAGAAACCAGTTCTTGGTCGACAGCGACACCATGCGTATCAGCACTTAAAAGAGTAAAATCCCCATCAACCAAAGATACTGTCATGATGTCGCCATCCGCATCTTGGCTTCCTGAAAGCAACTCACCAGCAATTGGTTCAGGTGAAAAATGGTTCAGGAACTGACCTAACTCTTCGCCAGAGTCGATAAATACAACTTTGTCGCTCAGCTCTTCTAGCGCTTGTGCTGCATTTTCACTATCTGACGTTGCAATACCAATACCATATACTTTGGCATCATGTGTTTGCTTGTAGTCTTCCCATCGTTCATTCAAATCCGGAGCTGCTACTTCACCTTCTTTAGGATTTGGTGCGCCGTCAGAGATAAAGAATATGGTCTCTTTGCTTTCGATTGGCTGTTCTTTCAAGTACAGATCCCAATCAAAATTGCCGTTTTCATCTAAGCCATCTTGCCAAGGGAAGCGAGTCCCTATTTCATTAGAGCCCATGACAGCTTCTAGTGCCTTGCTATAGTCAGTGTTCGTCCCGTGATCAATATCACACCATCGACTCACGTAAGAGGCAACTTCACTCAGATATTTAGGATCATTAGAATCGCGTCCATTCTGCAAAGGCGGACGACTCATTTCCTCTACTTGATCTAAAGTCAACCAGCTCTGTGTAGACGTATCGCCATCAAAACGAACCAAACGAATGAAAGTATTAGATTGACCACCATCCTCTATCATATTTACAACCATAGAGTGCAGAGCATCTGCTGCTTTATAAGCTCTTGATTCACTCTTTTCTGCGGTTGCTTCACTACCAACGGTGTTTTGCCCATCAAAGGTGAGAGTCATACTGTTAGACTCATCAAACACAACCGTCACTTTGTTAATCGGCAAGTCTTCCATTTCAGCAAAGCTGTGTACTGGCGATGACGTTGGCGCATGGTTTTCAGTTACGTTTAGAGTGACCTGAGTTGTGTCTTTATCCGTACCGTCCGTCGCCGTGACTTCCAACTGATAACTATTCTGAACAGAGTGGTCTAACTTAACCCCGTCTTTAAGCCAAATCTCACCGCTATTTGAATCTACGCTGAATAAATTGGCATCACCGCCACTTAGCTCGTATTTAATAGTATCTACGCCATCAGGATCGAAAGCTCCAACTTTACCCACCAACAATCCGGATTCCAGCTCTGCAACGTTAAAAGTTGCATTATCCGCTGTTGGCATACCGCTGACATCGGTTCCATGAGTCTGATCTGCATCAGTATTGCTAATAAACTCAGGAGCGCGATCTCGAATATCGATAGTCACTTCACCAGTGGCAGTATCGCCATCCGCGTCGATAACGGTTACATCAAATCTTTCTTGTTGATGGCCAGCAACATTCGTCGCTTTATAATCATAGCGACCATTCTCAAAGTTAATGGTTAACGTGCCGTGCTCGGTGTCAATCTCTGCCAACGAGTGCGAAGAAATAACCGTTCCATCACTCTTACTAACAGTACCTTCCACTTTATTATACTGGTAGGTTTCACCATCCACCTCTATTTGATCGACCCATTGGCTGTCGCCACTAATATCATCTAAAAGGTTACTTTGAAGCTGACCTGATACTGTTTTATTCAGGAGCCCCTCTATTTGAGAATCATCGGTCACCACTAGTGCTGAGCCTTTATCGGTTGCCACTGGTTCTAGATATTTCATATCCGCACCAGCACCAATACCAATTGACCAAATGTTCTCTAAAGATGCACCACTCGAACCGATACTGTGCTCCATCGCATTTTCAAGAATGATATTTTGCTCAGCTTCTGTCGGTTGATCCCAACCATTAACTAAGTACTCGTAACGCTGCTCACTTTCAAAATCGTCTGCTGTAGACCACTTCATTAAGCTATCGCGTAACCCACTATATGCAGGGTCCGAAGTATTTGTCCATGAATTGAAATCGCTTGGTGCACCATCTGAAATAAAGTAAAGCTGATGACTGCTAGTATCGCCCGTTTCATGGCTAAGTTCGGTTAATGCTTCGTTTACCTGATCGATCGCTTGGCTGTATGGCGTCCAACCGCCGCGACCAATTGAATCCAGATAAGTATCAATATCCTCCACAGACTCCAACCATTCAGACGTTTTACCCTCAGGGTATCCTGAGTGTGTCGCAATCTTAAATCGAACATCACCAAGATCATCATATTTTTCAAACATGGTTTTAATTGCACTACGTGCAAGGTCCCAGCGGGTAACTTCAACACCTTGTTCGTTTTTAACCATATCTGACCACATTGAACCTGACGCATCTAACGCAATGACGACACTGTTGTTTTGTGGGTCAACGTCCATGATTTCATGGTGCCCTGAATTAACTGAAGGTAAAGAATCAACGACGCCAAGGTGCATTGTCGCATTTTCAACTCGACCACCTGCATCCACTTGAATGTTGACAGGGATATCTAACGTATCAGCACCTTGTTCCGGGTGATCTACTGGTTCATATTGTTCGACGGTATAATGCCCAGTTTTACCATCAATACTAGCTTCAATCACTTTGACCTTATCATCACCTGAGCTAACATATCCTGTCAAAGTCCCGCGATCGTCACTCACTTCAAACACGACAGGCTTGCCTTCACTGGTAACGTTCTGCAGATTCTGTTCAGAATCAAATCGGAACTCTGCATCGGATGCTAAACCAAGGTCTGCAACTAAATCACCTTCTGCATGTACGCCAGCATCCGAACCAACGGCAGACTCATCAAGCATGATATGCGAATCATCCAATGAGATAGGTTCACCTACCACATGAACTGTCACTTCTGCTTCATCAGTTAGACCATCCGCATCTTCAATGACGTATTTAAATGAGTATTCCTTTATCTCCCCTGTTTTGATCGTACGCTGATCTTCTGGCAACGACTCAAGATACTTAGCTGCATCAAAAACCAATTTGCCATCTACTAAATTTAAATATTCTGTTTGTGGGTAATCGATAATGGTTAGTTCGTCACCGTCTGGATCGCTATCATTCGCCAACACATCCAACTCTAGAATACCAGCTCCTGTTGTTTGATAGTCGTCATCAAAGTTCGTCAAATCGGCGGAAACTTGCGTTACAAAGTACTCCGACCCTTTAGGATCAACCACACCATCTTTGTAACCCACAGCTGACATTTCAATACTATCGAAATATCGACCGTCCGCATCAATACTAACAACTTGCTTACCATTGCCAGTACCTTCAAATACACCCGAAGCGACAACCTCACCTTTATAGTAAGCCTTCCAAACACCGCGCTCAACTCCTGGCTCCCAAGAGCTCCAAAGATTATTAACTTGAACTTCAGCATGATCTGCGACTTGACCATCAGCGAAAGTGAAACGCATAGCCTCACTGTGTGAAGTGGCATCATCGAATCCAATTTGGCCATCTTTTACCTGATCCGTACCGCCATCTAAAGAAGAGCTAACCCCAAACTTATGCGTACCACCATCACCGGTGTAATCCGCCTTGTTAGCGTCACCAACTTTGTTACCAGTGTTGGTATCAACGATGTAGTAATCCACACTAATATCGGTGCTCTCGTCCCAGTTCGTGTGATCTAAAACCTTCGTCTCTTTCTCAATACCCTTGTCATCTTCAGCGATTGGAGCTTCGTTAATGTCATTTATCACGACATTGACGTTGGCCGTATCCTTCGCACCAGACTGATCTTCAACTTCTACCAATAATTGGTAGCTATCCAACGTTTCATGATCAAAGACTACGCCGCTTTTAACGCTGATTTCACCTGTGAGGCTGTTGATTTCAAACAGGCCGGTGTGGTTAGTTAACTGATAAGTTACGCTACTCCCTTTATCAACATCAAATGCCTCGACCTGCCCAATTACCCCAGCAACAGCATTCTCATTGATACTAAACTGGTAACTATCGGTATCAGCTTTACCGTCTTCATCTAGGCCGTGGCTATCATTCGTTCCACTAATAAATTCCGGAGCATCGTTGTTACCAGTAATAGTCACCACCACGTCATGAGGGGTGCCGTCCACCGATGTGACTGTCAGGGTACGGATCACCGGATCGCTATCGGCGTCTAACGCTTGCACGTCTGGGTGGCGATTGTTCAGCTCATACGTCCAGTTGCCCTCGGCATCAATCGAGAACGTGCCCCAGTGGCCGTCTTGAACGTTGGTTTGTGGGTGGAAGACCGCTTCGCCGGCATCAGGATCAGACACGGTTAAGTTGCCACCCGTGGTCAGCGTGACGTCTTCTCTTACTGCACCCGCATCGTCACCCGGTTGCTCTGGTGTGATGATCGCTTGGTCGTCAGAGCCCGCGATGGTCACCACCACGTCATGAGGGGTGCCGTCCACCGACGTCACTGTCAGAGTACGGATCACCGGATCGCTATCGGCGTCTAACGCTTGCACGTCTGGGTGGCGGTTGTTCAGCTCATACGTCCATTTACCAGTCTCATCAATCGAGAAGGTGCCCCAGTTACCATCTTGAACGTTGGTTTGTGGTTGGAAGACCGCTTCGCCTTCATCAGGATCAGACACGGTTAAGTTGCCACTCGTGGTCAGCGTAACGTCTTCTTGCACCGCGCCTTTATCATCACCCGGTTGCTCTGGTGTGATGACCGCTTGGTCGTCTGAGCCCGCGATGGTCACGACCACGTCATGAGGGGTGCCGTCCGCCGACGTCACTGTCAGGGTACGGATCACAGGATCGCTATCGGCATCGAGAGCTTGCACGTCTGGGTGGCGGTTGTTCAGCTC
>NZ_VTYA01000050.1:0-2206 GCF_013114135.1 Vibrio sp. 03-59-1 | reverse complement strand
AAACCAATACCATTGTCAGTCGCATATAACGTTTCCAACATGTCGTCTATTAATGTTTGTACCGTCGAGAGATCTTGCACCTTTTCCGCTTTGACCTTAAGCCTTGGGTCTGGTGCAGTCAGAATTTCTAAAACTGCCATACTTTCCTTCTAATTCTTGGAAGCTCATAACGCCCAATTAAGGTGCGACAACGCAATAACATCCAAGCTAAACTATTGCGCCGTAAACACAAAATTCAATTCAAAGTGAAATCGCTAAGCGTTAGGAGTCACTCTTAAATTGTTTGTTAGACGACTGGTATTTGCATGGTTCCTTTAATTACTGTTACCGCTGAGCCTATCAACTTCGTACGCCCATTAGGTAATAATTCAGTAGCGACATATCCACCACGAGCCGATGCTTGAAAACCTTTCAGTTCTGATTTATTTAACTTTTCTGACCAATAAACAGTCAAAGCACAATGCGCAGAGCCAGTAACAGGATCTTCATCTACACCAACCCAAGGTGCAAAGTACCTTGAAACGAAATCTAGTTCGTTGCTATCTGAACATGCAGTAACTAGAACCCCACGACCATTAACTTGTTTCAATACTTCAAAATTAGGTTGAATATTCAGTAATGTTTGTTCGCAATCAACTTCGATAAAAACTTTTGAATCAAAGCTACCGAAGGATATGACTTCACTAGCATCTATACCTAAATTCTCTAGTAAGTCAGGCGATTGAATAACGTCGAACTCGATTGCAGGCGATGGAAAATCCAGTTCAATTGTACATTCATTAATGAGTGCAGTTAAGGTTCCAGATAACGTTTCAAAATTAACGCTATCACCCTTGTTCAACTGACCTCTTTCTTTGAGTACATGAGCAACTGCGAGTGTCCCGTGACCACACAACGCTACCTCTTCTTGTGGAGTGAACCACCTCAGCGTCATATCTGACAGCGATAAAAATGCCGTTTCAGAGACAGCCATCTCTTCAGCAATTGAAAGCATCAACTCATCACTTAGCCCATGAGTTGTTATACAGACCCCGGCAGGATTTCCTTTGAATGCTTCATTTGTAAACGAATCCACCTGATAGATGTCTAAATCCATTCCGATCTCCTAATTTGATAAAGTCGTATAACGCCGCGTTAAGTAGTGAGCAACGCCACCACGAAACCTAACCATACCACCGAAAACACGAAACCCAACGATGGAATGAAAAATGCCATGCGTTGGGAATCTGTCTTAAACGCTTTGTTATACGTTATTCTGCACCAGGAGGTGTTGGAGTTGGAACTGAAGTTGGACTGTTTCCTGTTCCAGTTGGCTGATAACCCGCACCTGGCTCTCCTGTGGGGGTTACATCTGAGCGTGAAGGTTGATAACCTTTAGTAACATCAACTGTTTGTAATTTTGGTTGATAGCCATTAGTAGCAAAAGTTTTTTCTGTCATTTATACATTCCTAAACTCAATATGTGAAATTTCATCCGTCAGTATAATTACACCTGCGGTGTTATTAACTGCACGCTCAAAAGCACCATCATCAGATAACTTCCATACTTGTTCTAAATAAATTTGTTCTTCAGCAGGAGCACTCGAAGCAAATGATCTAGGACCAAAATATCCCGCCACGATGGTCCCATCATTCAACACAACCTTTACCCAATAACACTGATTCTGTGAGAAAAAGTAGTCCCAAGGTTTTTGGGTAGGATGATGAAGATTTGCTTTAAAAGTTTCAGATTCACGTAAGTGTTTCCATAGGAACGCTAAGATCACCGGAAATATTAACAAAACAAAAATGTAGAAAAATATGTAAAGGTTTGGATGGGCTGACTTCAAACTACTTGAGCCAGTAGCTGATTCAATATCAACTATAAACCAATATAAGACAGCATAATTGATACAACTATAAGTTACCGCATCAATGATCTGCTTTGATGAGTCTCGTAGTTGTGAAGGGTACAACAGCTCATATGTTTTTATACTGATAAAGCCCGGAATTACGAACATTATAAATAGTTGAAGTTTATCTACTTCCCAAATACTCATCATGACCCCAATAAGCAACTAGACACATCTAAGTTTAACATGATACAGAATGATGACCAATAACGTATAGACATAATGACCCCCACGAGGTGCTAGCCTCCAATTTCGTGGGTTAGCTTAAAGCCAGAGCCATAATTAGTGTGTCAAACAGCTAAATTTGGAGACTA
>NZ_VTYA01000049.1:0-2282 GCF_013114135.1 Vibrio sp. 03-59-1 | reverse complement strand
AAATTAACGAATCTCAATACCAGTGGGGAATGTTCGAATATCAAAGGTTGACACACAATGCAGGGCTGGGGAAATTATGAGGGGATCCGTCAGCGCCCAATTAACTTGCGCAGCAACGCAATACAGTGGTTCTGCATTGCGTTTTAATCACTAAACTTGATTGGAAGTAAAACTGCCACGCGTTGTAAGTCAGGTTAAATTGCTTGTTAGCCCTATTTTGATGCTAAGAATGCAATGCCTGCGACAAGACACGTAGCTATCGCCACGTTTTTAACTGGACTTTGCTCTGTAGGGGTAAGCATTGCAGCTAATGCTGCTGTACCGCCAGCAGCTTGGATAACTGAATTATCTGATTTCAGCAGTGCACCAACACCAATTGCTGATATTAAATATTTTTGAACTTGAGTGCTTTCTTTGACTAGTCCACACGAAGTCCTTACAAAATGCTCACAGTTCTCTGAAAACAAACTGTAAGGGATACCTAAATATTTTTTAGCCGTTTGTACTGCTAACGCTGGATTTTCCGATTTTATAGAGCTTAATTGGATGTTTCTGCTATCTGAAAAAGCAGCTAATTCGATCTCTTCAACTCGGTGGAATTTTTTGGAGTTATGGATAACGGTGCCATTACCAACGTAAATTCCATAATGCTTAAAACCTGTATATTGAATTTTCAGCACTTGCCCTAGATCATACATATCTGATTTCCTTATATTTATATAGTTAAATATGAACATGAGGGCGTATTATTGAGATTCAAGGTTGGAATTTAGATAATAGGGCTAACGCCCAATTAAGGTGCGACAACGCTATAACACCCAAACTGAACCATTGCGCCGTAAACTCAAATTTCAAATCGGAGTGAAATCGCCAAGCGTTGGGAGTCACTCTTAAATTGTTTGTTATATCACTTTACCATGCGCTACAATGACCATTATAAAGACCAGTTAAAGGACTTATTTAATGACCACTAGAATCTTAGCCGATGTTGCTGCAAGTATAACTGAACTAAAAGCAAATCCAATGAAAGTTGCTACTAGCGCTTATGGTGAACCTGTTGCTGTACTCAATCGAAATGAACCCGCCTTCTATTGCGTTCCAGCCGAAGCATACGAAATGATGATGGACAGACTCGAAGATCTTGAGCTACTTACAATAGCAAAAGAACGCGAATTAGAAGAGAGTATTTCGGTAAATATTGATGACCTATAAGCTTGATTTCAAAAAGAGCGCACTCAAAGAGTGGAAGAAACTCGGATCGACTTTACAACAGCAATTCAAGAAAAAGCTGATTGAGCGTTTAGACAACCCACATATACCTGCTTCCAAACTTTCTGGCGCAGATAACATGTATAAAATCAAACTACGTCAATCAGGTTATCGCTTAGTATACAAAGTTGAGGATGACGTAATCATAGTAACCGTCTTAGCTGTAGGCAAACGTGAACGAAGCGATGTTTACCGTAAGGCTATGAAAAGACTAGATGATTAGTGATTGTGATATAACGCCCAATTAAGGTGCGACAACGCTATAACACCCAAGCTAAACCATTGCACCGTAAACACAAATTTCAAACCGGAGTGAAATCGGCAAGCGTTAGGAGTCACTCTTAAATTGTTTGTTAGAAGCCAGTTTTTCCGTAGACTGCCGTATTACTCAACTCACCAGATGGTAATAAACGGTCGCTCATAAATATACCCTCAAGTATATAACCACAACGCTCCGCAACAGATCTACTTTTATAATTAATATCAGCCGCTCTTATTTCTACACGGTTGGCTTTCAATTCCGAAAACGCATAAACCTCAATCAATTTTACAGCTTCAGTGATAAAGCCTTTTCCAACATAAGCCGTTCGTAACCAGTAGCCTATTTCAAAATATGGCACTGTTTTATCACGAATAATCAAACCTATAGCACCAACTAAAATATCAGATTCTTTATCGATAATTGAAAACCTTAGTTCTCCCTCAAACTGCTCAAAGTTAACAATTGCATCCTGAGTATTTTTAACAGAATCTTCCGTTGTCAGAGCATATGGAACCCAAGGCAAAAATACGCTGAGTTCCTCTTGGCTTTCTTGGATCGCAGCCAACATTTGAGGAGCAAGCTCCATTGATGGCGGAACCAATTTTATTCTATTACTTTCCACTTTTGACTCCTGTTCATTCTGGCTACTAACGCCCAATTCTTGCGAATCCCCTCATAATTAACCGTAAAAACAATGAGGTAGACGCGCATCGCTGTCTTTGATCTAATGAATATCGCCAAACACACATTT
>NZ_VTYA01000048.1:0-2283 GCF_013114135.1 Vibrio sp. 03-59-1 | reverse complement strand
TGAAGTAGATGCAAAAATGCCAAGCGTTGAGAATCCCTCTTAAATGCTTTGTTATATTGCCCGCACGACAGAGCCAAGTTTAGCGCCAAGGTGCTGAATTGGTTGTAAATCTACTGGCTTTGAACTCAGAAGTAAAACAGATAGTTCGAAACTCAATCATAGACAACAAAACGCACTTGGCTAAGAAACGAAATGAGCTGAAATTGGAGTCATTCGAAGAGCCAGAATAGCAAAGAATTCGAGCGAGAAACCTGACAGCAAAGTGCGCTGAAGCCACAATTTTCAATGAAACCCCCACCCAAAAGAAGCCGCGAAAAATGAACTTGAGCCAGCGAAACTTACTAACGAGGAGACTTGCGTGACGTTGCAGCTAATTAACCGCCACACTTTCTACGTGCGATGGTCATTTTGATGGCATTTTTCACGAGACGAACAGGTGTGTAGTTCGGACGCAGAACAAAGATAAACGGATAATTTAACCCTTTGAATCTTATGCAATATAACGCCGCATTAAGTGGTGAACAACGCAACCACTCAACCTTAAACCTTGCCACATTTAGCACTTAAGCTGACCTGAACTGAAATTGCCAAGCGTTGAGAATCCGTCTTAAATGCTTTGTTAGCTTTTTCTCAACCACGCTGCAATTTTCGATGTAAAATCCGATTACTACTTTTCAGTGCTGTGAATTTAAACAAAACAAATAAGCAAAACATTCCCGCTAACTTAAGCTTCATATCTAGTGGTAATAGCCAAAATTCAGGCTTAGTAGCCAAATAAATGATGAACAGTTCATACATCAAGCAAACCAACACAACAGTATAGCCCCACGTCATTTCAAAAGTATCAAACCAACGCTGAGCTCTTGCTGGCATCATTTCATACAGTGATGGAGGCATATTGGTTTGATGTTGACTGAACTTCCTAGATAGAAAATCCCAAGCATCGCGCATAAATCGTTGCATATGCTCGGTATATAGCGTCTTTATGATGAAAGATAGTAGTACGACGGATGCACCAATGCTTACATGAGATTCAAAGCCCAGTTCATTTAATAAACTCAATTCTTCCACGCTTCCTCCTGAAAGCTAACGCCGCGTTAAGTGGTGAGCAACGCAGACCACCGAACTCAAAGTATTGTGCCGTAAACACCGATTTTGAAGCAAACCAAAAATGCCGAGCGTTGGGAATCCGTCTTAAATGCTTTGTTATATTTTACTTTCTACATAGCTTGGGACATCAATTTTTTGCCCACCTTGAGAAAAGTGAAGATCAAATGCATAAGCTAACTTCTCTAGCGGTGCTTCGTTATAACCAACACTTTGAACCTCGGTGATGTAGCGTTGCAAAAAGCCAATAGCACCAAAAGTCTTCCATTGGGCAACATGCACCAACTCGTGAAAATGCAAACGTAAGTTCTTAGCGACACTCGGAACAATATAGTAAGTGTTCTTGTATGTTATGCCTTGGACTTCCATATCAAGAAAATCACCTAGACCCGCTTGGCGTAATTCTGGAAAATCTGGTTTTGGGATACTATCAACGACTACAAAATATGAGTCAGCTAGAAACTCTTCAGAGTAAAAACCAGCAAATTCAGTCGCAAACAACGCACAACTTTGCCGTTGACTAGAAAACCTTTCATTAGTTAAATCAATCCATTCTTCGATTCTGTTTAGCACAATGAACTCCAATAAAATATAACGCCGCGTTAAGTGGTGAGCAACGCAGACCACTGCACTTAAAGTATTGTACCGTAAACACTAAATTCAAAGTAAACCAAAAATGCCAAGCGTTGGGAATCCGTCTTAAACGCTTTGTTATGAATCATTTAGCTTAACGTACACAACCTGTTTAGGGTCTCCAACCTTAGTGCAATCTTCATCAATTTGGTCAGCTAAGGCATCACCATAATTATCACGAATATATGACAATACTTCTGGACGACTAAAGGTTGATGATCCTTTGGATTCACCATAGTACACGTTTCCATAATCAAACCTTACAGAGCCATGTTCCTGTAAAAGAGGTTTAATTTCGTCCTTAAGTGATTTTTCTTGATTAAGTAACTCTTTAATTTGTCGTTTTGTTTCAATTAGATCCTGAGCTAGTTGCTCGATTTTAGTATCGTTTTCCATAACCTAACCTATTTATTTTGTAACGTTGAAATTTGAGTGATTCATAACGCCCAATTAAGGTGCGATAACGCTAGAAAACCCAGACTAAACCATTGCGCCGTAAACACAAAATTCAAACCAGAGTGAAATCGGCAAGCGTTAGGAGTC
>NZ_VTYA01000047.1:0-2283 GCF_013114135.1 Vibrio sp. 03-59-1 | reverse complement strand
ACTTGAAATAACAATTGTGTCTTCATATGAAATGAAGTCTTTTCTCTCTAGCAGCTTTAATCAAATTCAACTTGAGAAGATGCCTCCAGACCACTCCTAACGCCGCGTTAAGTGGTGAGCAACGCAGACCACTGCACCTAAAGTATTGTGCCGTAAACACTAAATTCAAAGCAAACTAAAAATGCCGAGCGTTGGGAATCCGTCTTAAACGCTTTGTTATGGCGCTGAACTTGAAGCTAGCTGCTGAATGTCAATTAGGTCTACTTCCCTACTCAATATTCGTTTGTACTCTACCAGTTGATAAGCTGGCATAACCTGTAATTCAATGCCTTGATAACTTTTAACAACTGACTTTGCAAAATCGATTTCTAGTTGATGCCATGAACCGTCCAATGACGATTGGATTTTGGTATTTTGAGATAAACCGATTTCAATTTTTTGATTTTGGTAAACCAACTGGAAATACTCTAAATCCCAACCGTATTCAGTATAACGAGTTAACGGTTTAGATATGAATTGAGATACGTGAGCCAAGAGCTTATTTGCATCAGAGTTGTGGATATAAAGGTCAATGTCAGCAATTTCACGGCTGCCACCATGAATAGTTGCAGCGAGTCCACCGACAATTTGGTACTCAATGCTCTCTGCATCCAAAAGTCCTTTTAGCCACTTCAAGGCTACTTTCACTTTCTCACTCATCTAGTTCCCTTAGCTGAATTTTGCCCTGCGCCATAACGCCGCGTTAAGTGGTGAGCAACGCAGACCACCCTACCTAAACCATTGTGACATAAACACTTAACCCAAAGTAAGCCGAAAATGCCAAGCGTTGGGAATCCGTCTTGAACGCTTTGTTAGGCATTGCCTTTCAGGTAATCGACGAACCTTTCTTTGAAACGATACATAGGGCAATTACCTGGAGTGATGTCTTCAATTAAATCCAAGTCCTCTAGATACAGCATCGCTGCACTCAAGTCCAAATGAACATCAGTATGATACTCGAAGCTTGGTTCTGAACGACTAACCAAAGTACCTTTAGATTTTACAAAGAACTTCCTTACGCCATGATTTTCTGGACTAGAAAAGTCATCTTTCATCTCTTGTATAAGATATGGAAACTTGGACTCAAGCTCTTTCCATAAATTCAATTCTGCTTTAATAGCTTCTTTATTGTGCCTAATATCAGTGTACTTATTGCCAAAATACGTACCCGCTGCACCAGTAAAAATGCCACCTAAAAAACCAATACCGACTGATACTAAATCCATTGAAGTCCTCAAAATGCCTAACGCCCAATTAAGGTGCGACAACGCTATAAAAACCAAGCTAAACCATTGCACCGTAAACACAAATTTCAAACCAGAGTGAAATCGCTAAGCGTTAGGAGTCACTCTTAAATTGTTTGTTATGCGTATTTTCCGATAATACTCAAGAGATCTTCTACAGTATGTGCGGTGTGATCAGGCTGAAATTCCCATTGCTCTGGCTCAGAACAACTGTAACCCGCAGCAACGGCAATTACCTTAGTTTTACCACCAAGAGCCATTTCTAAATTGCGGGCAAACTTAGTATCTGCTTCGTGGTCGCCGATATACATGAGAAGTTCGCTATCTCTGTGACCAAATATTGATTCAACACACTTAATACCACCAAAGGCATGGGGTTTTTGATTACCATTTGACACATCATCATAGCCGACAATTGCCTTAAATGGAGCATCTATACCATTACTTTTCAATACACTGCGAATATTGTTTTGTGAGTTCTGAGAGCAAATACCATGAGGTAGTAGAGAAAATTTATCTACCACAGTCTTGATACCCTCAAACAATGCTACCTCTGTTTTATTTTTCTCTTGATGCTCAGCCCACAAACTCCCAGCTATAATCATTTCGTCATGAGTTAAGCCGTAATAATCAACGTAAAGCTCTTGCCAATTTTTAGCGCCATGATTCGCTTCATGGTACGAATCCTCATCGTGTAAATACTTCGGTAAATGCTCACCCGTTAAGCGTGGCGCAACGATAGATAGAATAGTTTTTGTGATATCAATATTTTTAGGAACGGAATTTACAAGAGTTCCATCATAGTCCCACAGTATTGCATCTAGTTTCATTGTTACCTCTATATTCTGAATCATGTTTAAGCTTACAATTTACGCTAATTTTTCGCATACGCATAACGCCGCGTTAAGTGGTGAGCAACGCAGACCACTGTACTTAAAGTATTGTGCCGTAAACACTTAACCCGAAGCAAACCGAAAATGCCAAGCGTTGGGAATCCGTC
>NZ_VTYA01000046.1:0-2707 GCF_013114135.1 Vibrio sp. 03-59-1 | reverse complement strand
TGACAACCCGAACACCAGAGGTTCGTCCACTCCGGTCCTCTCGTACTAGGAGCAGCCCCCTTCAATCTTCCAACGCCCACGGCAGATAGGGACCGAACTGTCTCACGACGTTCTAAACCCAGCTCGCGTACCACTTTAAATGGCGAACAGCCATACCCTTGGGACCGACTTCAGCCCCAGGATGTGATGAGCCGACATCGAGGTGCCAAACACCGCCGTCGATATGAACTCTTGGGCGGTATCAGCCTGTTATCCCCGGAGTACCTTTTATCCGTTGAGCGATGGCCCTTCCATTCAGAACCACCGGATCACTATGACCTACTTTCGTACCTGCTCGAATTGTCATTCTCGCAGTCAAGCGGGCTTATGCCATTGCACTAACCACACGATGTCCAACCGTGTTTAGCCCACCTTCGTGCTCCTCCGTTACTCTTTGGGAGGAGACCGCCCCAGTCAAACTACCCACCAGGCACTGTCCGCAATCCCGATAAGGGACCTACGTTAGAACATCAAGCATACAAGGGTGGTATTTCAAGGTTGACTCCACCGCATCTGGCGACGCGGTTTCAAAGTCTCCCACCTATCCTACACATGTAGGGTCAATGTTCAGTGCCAAGCTGTAGTAAAGGTTCACGGGGTCTTTCCGTCTAGCCGCGGGTACACTGCATCTTCACAGCGATTTCAATTTCACTGAGTCTCGGGTGGAGACAGCGTGGCCATCATTACGCCATTCGTGCAGGTCGGAACTTACCCGACAAGGAATTTCGCTACCTTAGGACCGTTATAGTTACGGCCGCCGTTTACCGGGGCTTCGATCAAGAGCTTCGACCGAAGTCTAACCCCATCAATTAACCTTCCGGCACCGGGCAGGCGTCACACCGTATACGTCATCTTACGATTTTGCACAGTGCTGTGTTTTTAATAAACAGTTGCAGCCACCTGGTATCTGCGACTCCTAGTAGCTCCATCCGCAAGGGACTTCACCGCCAAGAGCGTACCTTCTCCCGAAGTTACGGTACCATTTTGCCTAGTTCCTTCACCCGAGTTCTCTCAAGCGCCTTGGTATTCTCTACCCGACCACCTGTGTCGGTTTGGGGTACGATTTCTTATAATCTGAAGCTTAGAGGCTTTTCCTGGAAGTATGGCATCAATGACTTCACACCCGTAGGTGCTCGACATCGTGTCTCAGCCTAACAAGAGTCCGGATTTACCTAAACTCTTAGCCTACGCACTTGAACCTGGACAACCGTCGCCAGGCCCACCTAGCCTTCTCCGTCCCCCCATCGCAATTATAAGAAGTACGGGAATATTAACCCGTTTCCCATCGACTACGCTTTTCAGCCTCGCCTTAGGGGTCGACTTACCCTGCCCCGATTAACGTTGGACAGGAACCCTTGGTCTTCCGGCGTGGGAGTTTTTCACTCCCATTATCGTTACTCATGTCAGCATTCGCACTTCTGATACGTCCAGCAGCCCTTACGAACCACCTTCAACCGCTTACAGAACGCTCCCCTACCCCACACACCTAAGTGTGCAGCCGCAGCTTCGGTTTATTACTTAGCCCCGTTACATCTTCCGCGCAGGCCGACTCGACCAGTGAGCTATTACGCTTTCTTTAAATGATGGCTGCTTCTAAGCCAACATCCTGGCTGTCTGAGCCTTCCCACATCGTTTCCCACTTAGTAATAATTTGGGACCTTAGCTGGCGGTCTGGGTTGTTTCCCTCTTCACGACGGACGTTAGCACCCGCCGTGTGTCTCCCGGATAGTACTTACTGGTATTCGGAGTTTGCAAAGGGTTGGTAAGTCGGGATGACCCCCTAGCCTTAACAGTGCTCTACCCCCAGTAGTATTCGTCCGAGGCTCTACCTAAATAGATTTCGGGGAGAACCAGCTATCTCCGAGTTTGATTGGCCTTTCACCCCTAGCCACAAGTCATCCGCTAATTTTTCAACATTAGTCGGTTCGGTCCTCCAGTTGATGTTACTCAACCTTCAACCTGCCCATGGCTAGATCACTCGGTTTCGGGTCTATATCCAGAGACTGTGTCGCCCAGTTAAGACTCGGTTTCCCTACGGCTCCCCTAAACGGTTAACCTTGCCACTGAATATAAGTCGCTGACCCATTATACAAAAGGTACGCAGTCACACCACGAGGGTGCTCCTACTGCTTGTACGTACACGGTTTCAGGTTCTATTTCACTCCCCTCACAGGGGTTCTTTTCGCCTTTCCCTCACGGTACTGGTTCACTATCGGTCAGTCAGTAGTATTTAGCCTTGGAGGATGGTCCCCCCATATTCAGACAGGATATCACGTGTCCCGCCCTACTCGATTTCACTGATTATGATGCGTCGGTTACGGGGCTATCACCCTTTGCTGCGACACTTTCCAGAGTCTTCACCTGCATCATTAAAAGCTTAAGGGCTAATCCAATTTCGCTCGCCGCTACTTTCGGAATCTCGGTTGATTTCTCTTCCTTCGGGTACTTAGATGTTTCAGTTCCCCGAGTTCGCCTCGTTACGCTATGTATTCACGTAACGATACTAGCTTATGCTAGTGGGTTTCCCCATTCGGAAATCCCAGACTCAAAAGACTTTTACTGTCTAATCTGGGCTTATCGCAAGTTAATACGTCCTTCATCGCCTCTGACTGCCAAGGCATCCACCGTGTACGCTTAGTCACTTAACCATACAACCCGAAAGGGTCTT
>NZ_VTYA01000045.1:0-2780 GCF_013114135.1 Vibrio sp. 03-59-1 | reverse complement strand
AACAGTGGACGTGATTTGTGTCTAACAAACAATTTAAGAGTGACTCCTAACGCTTGCCGATTTCACTCTGGTTTGAATTTTGTGTTTACGGCGCAATGGTTTAGCTTGGGTGTTTTAGCGTTGTCGCACCTTAATTGGGCGTTAGCTTCTCTTGAGAAATTAGAGTTTATAATCAGTATCGCATGTGTTAAAATTGCTGCTTAAGTACACATTGGTAGCGCGGGAGAGTGGTTCTCGGATGTTGTTTCAACAGTAAGCACTGTAAATAATGTATTAACAGTTCTTGATTTGTTTCGTTCATTCATTAATCACTTCGGAGTTCGAATCTCCACAGTCCAAGAGGAGCTACAGATGAAAGCAAAGAAAATCGTTCCATTTACGAAAAACTTAGTTACTAAAGCATTAGATGTAATCGACCACCCAGTTGTTCGTGCATCACTCTTCCTGCTAGGTATTGGCGTTGCCTTCCCGCTACCAATGTGTATTTCCTCTCCTTATGACAGTCGATATTTTCATACCATAAGCTAACAAAGCATTTAAGACGGATTCCCAACGCTTGGCATTTTTGGTTTGCTTTAGCTTCAGTGTTTACGGCATCATACTTTTAGTTTGGTGGCCTGCGTTGCTCACCACTTAATGCGGCGTTATGCAGCAGAGAGAAAATTATGAACTCGTACAATGAATTGGCTCAGATTTTAGACCGTTTGAGCTTCTCTGATTTCTATTTTAACCAAATAAGCAATGCACATTGCCAGGTAGATTTTGGTAAGCGAAAGGGGAAAATAGATTTTACATCCATTAAATCAGCAGCTGAACAATACACTTATGAGTCCTCTGGGAAATACTCCGTAAGCATTGACCGTCAGTTAGGTACTCTAGAAGAAACTCCAAATGCTGAACTTATTTTGCAATGCGTTGAGGTTTTTGATTGGGGTGGTGTTCAAGCATCAAATATTATTGATGCTATTAATCTTCATCGAAAAAATGAACTGAAACCGTACCTTGCGGAGTGTAAAGTTTGGTTTGAAAATGATGATGATTTGATAGTCGCTCTCGACAAACTAAGTTGGTCTAGTGGTTGGACAAAAGTTTTCTCATTTATGTTCGAGCTCACCACTATCTATGATTCAAGAGTTGCTGCATATATTAATTATATATTCGCTAGCTTTTTCGACTCGCTACAAGGTCTGGAGCAGAAATCAGAACTAACAATGATAACAAAGCACCTTGTTTCATTTAAAGGTTCAGGGACACGAGTTCGATGTTTAAATAGTGAACTTCGTGGAATGTTAGGGGTTAAAATGAAGTCATCGGACGATAAGCGTAACTTTAAAGCAAATAAAGTGGCATCGTGGTTTTTGAGGTATTTGTCTAAGCTGGAGTATGGCGAGGTTACTCAAGCAAACTTTAGGAAAATGGATAAGGCAATGTTTATGTTAGGCTTTGACATTAAACAAATTGATCTCCGCGCCCCCTTTGAGTAGCTGCATAACAAAGCGTTTAAGACGGACTCCCAACGCTTGGCGGCTTTAGTTCAAAGATATGCATCAGTGTTTATGGCACAATGTCTTGAGTGCAGTGGTAGCGTTGCTCGCCACTTAACGCGGCGTTATACGGAGGGAGTGATATGGTCGATAGTAGCGTAACAAGAGACCACAATTTGGATGTATTACAAGGTCTTGGGTTTATAAGGCACTCAAATACCACAGTTTTTCACAAATATAGGATTAGCTTATTATCTCCAGCAGTCGGAGAGAATCAATCTGGTGGGTATTGGTTTGATGTGCGTAAAGTAAACATTGAGCGGCTAGCTTCAGTTGCATACTTGTGCGTAAGGATTGTCCCAGATCTTTTTGTTCTCGAACCGTGGGATAAAATTTCTGAACTCATTACTCCAGAGTTAATGGATAATCGTCCAAACTCTGGTGACGTCTGGGGACTTGGCGTAACTTTCCAAGTAAATTGTATGACTGCTCAGCTGTTTAATAAGTCATCATCGAGCACTAAGGTTAATTCCCCTCTACTCACAAGGGATGAAGTTATAAATGCTTTAAATTCATTGGCATAAATCCGTATAACAAAGCGTTTAAGACGGACTCCCAACGCTTGGCGTTTTCGGCTCACTTCATTTTTAGTGTTTATGTCACAATGGTTTAGGTAGGGTGGTTAGCGTTGCTCGCCACTTAACGCGGCGTTAGGGCTCTCGAGTGAGACTTGTGTTTAAGTTATTGTCCTAAAAGTAGCTATAATTCATCGTTTTCTTTCGGTTATAGGAGCGAGAAATGGATTACATACTAGCTGGGGTCGTTATCTTTTCGGTAGGTACAGGAGCTGCTTCCATTAAACGTTATATGGAGATTAATACTGAAAAAATCATCGCTAATCAAAAACAGTTAGAAAGTAATCTAATTGAAGATAATCAAAAACTCAAAGAGCAAGTCAAAGAACAGACTGAGGAGCTCTTGATCATGATGAGATACGTGAAAATCCACAAAAGTATGGACCACTACAAAGATTTCAGAGAACACATGAAAACAGCGATGTTTCTAAATCACAATAGTTTTGATGATAACTAAACCAAGCCCTAACAAACTGTTCAAGAGTGATTCGCAACGCGTGGCGTTTTTACTATGCGTTGATTTTAGTGTTTAAGGCGGTATGCGGCGGCATCGGTAATGTGTTGCTCACATATATGGTCTCCCCCGGTTTTGCAAGTCAGTAGCATAATTAAAAGCGCAGGTTAACTTCCATATATACGGCCTGTTTAAGCGGCTATTGCC
>NZ_VTYA01000044.1:0-2785 GCF_013114135.1 Vibrio sp. 03-59-1 | reverse complement strand
AGAGTACATCACATTAACTGGAAGCCTTGCTCCCGGTCCTGATTACAAGCTTTACCTGTCAACCGAGTTTGTCGAAACTGAATCTGATTTTAATCGATTAAAAGACAACATGGTTCGCATTGGTAATGTTAAGACTTTCGAAAACTTCGTGGTCAAAATACCGAAAGGAATCGATGTATCTAAATATAATACGGTCATTGTATGGTGTGAGACATTTGGTGAGTTTATCACATCAGCTAAATACCAAAAATGAGCCACTCCTAACAAACAATTTAAGAGTGACTTCCAACGCGTGGCAGTTTCACTTCGATTTGAAATTTATGTTTACGGTGCAATGGTTTAGCTTGGGTGTTACAGCGTTGTCGCACCTTAATTGGGCGTTATGTGTTTTTTGAGGTGAAGAGTGTTTCTTTATATATCAATATTGGCAGGCATTTACTTCATATACCGTTGTTATCAAAATGAATATGTTGGCATAAATAGGGTATTGTTAACCGTATTTATGCTCGCATACGCAACTCTGTATGTATTTGTTCCGCCATTTTTGGGGATGGCAAATCAATATGCAGGTCGAGCCTTTGAGTTGTTTCCAATAGGATGTTATTTTTTGGCTATGTTGCCGGACATGGATGAAGCGTCAGCAGAAGAAAAAGCGCTGGTTTTTCTAGCGTGGAGCGGTCTTGTTGTAATGGTAAGCTTTCTTGCGTATTTCAAGCTTTATGTTTGGTAATCGAAGGTTTCGCGTCATACACATAACAAACGCTTCAAGACGGATTCGCAACGCGTGGCATCTTTAAGATGCGTTAAGTTTAGTGATTTAGGTGGTGTGCGGAAACATCGCATTGCGTTGCTCACCACTTAAGCGGGCGTTAGTTTGCAAAAGTAGAAAAGCGTTTTTGGTCAAAGAGCTTAGTCTGGTTTCTGTGCTTTACACCTGCTCGTTTTGCGAAAGTTGTGCAACCAAATCTCATCGCGCGTAGAGTGTTTTTCGGCTCTTTGAGTTCAACGTTATTCATTTCTCCGCATCAGTAACTTTGGTCACCTAGTGCATCTCGCACGGCTTCTTTTTCTTGGTGGTTCCTTCGTAAAATAGTGGCTTTGTCGCACTTGGTTATCAGGTTGGTCGAATGAATCCTTTGTCAGCTAAAGTACTTCAAACTGTGGTTGTTTATCGCATGTCGCTTCTTAGCCAAGTTCGTTTTGTTGGTTGGGTTTGAGTTCCGTAGTTTTCAATTTTACATTAGTGTTCAAAGCCAGTAGTTTTGTAACCAATTCAGCGCCTTGGCGCTAAACTTTACCTGCATCATGTAAGCAAACTAACAAAGCGTTTAAGACAGATTCCCAACGCTCGGCATTTTCAGTTCAAGTCAGTTTTGGTGTTTACGGTGCAATGGTTTAGGTTAGGTGGCAGGCGTTGCTCACTACTTAACGCGGCGTTAGGTGTTTGGAAGGTCAAGCTATATATTTTGTGAATCATAAGTTAGAAATTAGCGTATAGAAAGCGACTTTTTAACTTAGGACTGCAAAATGACTCTACAAGAAGAAAGAACATCGAGAATTATTGAAATGGCGTGGGAAGATAGAACTCCGTTTGAGGCAATAGAATTACAATTTGGCTTGAATGAAGCTGAGGTTATTCGCTTCATGCGCAGCAAACTTAGAAGTGGCAGTTTTAAATTGTGGCGCTCTCGAGTTTCAGGACGTTTAACCAAACACGAAAAGCTGCGAAGTTCTGATATTACACGAGCTTATTGCCCAACTCAGTACAAGCATCGTGAACCCACACCTAACAAGCAATTTAAGCAGACTGTCAACTCTTGGCATTTTCAACTCGGTTTAGGTGTAGTGATTATGGTGGTAAATTTGAATCTATTGGTAGTGTTGTCAGCTACTTAATTGGGCGTTAGTTTTTCTCAAGAAAATCGCATAAAGGTTGAAGATGGTCTCATATAGAAATATGACTGAAGAAGAATTTCAGTGTTATAGGTTGTATTCCAATGAATTTAGAGGGCAAGAACTCGCTGCCGCAAAGCAAGTATCCCATGCTAAAGGGGTGCAGTTGGCAAACATGGAACTTGATGACTGTTTACCTCAGGGGTTAAAAACAGAAAATAATACTCTTCTGTGTCTCGAAGTTAAATTGAATGGTATTACATATGTAATTGGTTATTTCTGGTATTTTTTAGCAGAAACCTCAGCATTCATTTATGACTTCCAAGTTTTCCCTGAGTATCAAGGTAAAGGTTATGGCAGCCGCATATTTCAAGAATTGAATGAATTTTGGACTGGTAGTGGAATTGAACAGGTTGAATTATTAGTGGCTTACGATAATGAGCGAGCTTTTAAGCTTTATAAGGAAATTGGCTTTAAAGCGACAGGAATAAACATGGTCATGCAGACAAAAAACTAACAAACAATTTAAGAGTGACTCCTAACGCTTGCCGATTTTACTCCGATTTGAACTTTGTGTTTACGGTGTAATGGTTTAGCTCAGGTTTTATAGCGTTGTCGCACCTTAATTGGGCGTTATGTTACTCATTGAAATTCCGCATAAAACTGGTAATTAGCTCTCATCTTTTGTTGCTCGCTTATCCTAAGCTGTATAGGTCAATCCAACTTGAGGTACTCGCTATGAGCATAGAACGTCATGGAATTACAATAGGTATTGAGCGCATTGGCTCGGAATCTGTTTTAGTGTTTAAGGCTACAGGTAAACTCACTCATAAGGACTATGAAGCAATTGTTCCTGTCTTGGATTCTAGCTTAAAGGGTATCAACTCAAAGC
>NZ_VTYA01000043.1:0-2989 GCF_013114135.1 Vibrio sp. 03-59-1 | reverse complement strand
CTTTCAATGAAGTTCCCACGATAAAGAAGCCGCGAAAAATGAACTTGAGCCAGCGAAACTTACTAACGAGGAGACTTGCGTGACGTTGCAGCTAATTAACCGACACATTTTCTACGTGCGATGGTCATTTTGATGGCATTTTTCACGAAACGAATAGGTGTGTAGCTCCGACGCAAAACAAAGATAAACGGATAATTTAACCCTTTGAATATTATGCAATATAACGCCGCATTAAGTGGTGAACAACGCGACCACCCAAGCCTAAACCTTCCCACATTTAGCACTAAAGCTGACCTAGGCTGAAATCGCCAAGCGTTGAGAATCCGTCTTAAATGCTTTGTTATGTTTTAACACAAACGACTGATTTATTTGGCAAAGAACTGCAATGCAGACCTAGATTTCTGAACCAAATCACAAGCTCGGATTCACTTGAGCGCCAGATGCGCCAAACCAAAAACGAGTAAGTCCACTTCCCTGCTAATGAGGCAACCCGATCAAGCCTCAACAAGCGCCCTTTCTTAGCAAAGGCAGCGCAGAACAATGGCGATTTGCCGAGACTACTTCCAAGGTTATTGGCTGATTGAGAAATATGCTCAAAGCGACTTTGAGCCAGAGAAACCTGACTACCGAACCACCCTGAAACCTGAATGAAGCAACCCACGAACTTTGGCATGTTTTACGGGTGAAGTGATTCAAGAATTGGGGCAGACAATAGTGACTTGCTGAGTCTGCTCCCAACGAATGGCTAAAGGGACAAAGAACGATTCAAAGGCATTTAAGCCATTGAAATCCAGGTAAAACATAACGCCCAATTAAGGTGCGACAACGCTGTAACACCCAAGCTAAACCATTGCACCGTAATCACAAATTTCAAACCGGAGTGAAATCGCCAAGCGTTAGGAGTCACTCTTAAATTGTTTGTTATAACGCGGATTCGCACAAGCTAACACGAAAATCGTATGACTCTGAGGACTTACTTGCGATAACCACTTTTTTACCCGGTAGGTAAGCAATTCTTTCGTTTTCAGCTAATTTACAATAGCTAAATTCCTCCGTTTCTAGATGATATGCAAACCACTTAATTTTATCTTCAACAGCATCAAAGTACCATGAACTGTCTTTATTGAACGCGATACAAGTAGATAACAAACATATACAAGCGAATATGCGCCCAAAGAACAAGATTGGAGACTGTCGTCCAAAGTTTGTCAGGAAGCTGAGAGTTAGCAGCTTTTTAGGCGTAAAGTCGTCTAACAGAGTCATTGAGCTAAACATTGCCACCGGTATTAATGGAAGAGCCAAAAATATCCCAATAATTGAGAACGTTATTGGGATTAGCAAAACAGATGCTATGGTGATTGTGTAAGTAAAAGGACTACTCGGAACTTCAAGAATTGAATTGACGCTTGTTGATGCAAGACCTAAATTGAGTGCTGTCCCTGAAATTATAACCACACCCCAAAACGCTTTAACAAATAGCAACGAACTAACCTGCTTAGTCATTGTATTTAGCCAAATTATTGCTCCAGCTAAGACAAAACCAAGAAAAAACCAGTAACTTGGGAATGAAACGACATAGCTAATCAATGGCATAGCTAAAAACGATGCAAAACCGATTAGATAAGCGGCTTCCTCGTTGGTTAAGCTGGATACTTTATCCTTGTATTTCTTAACAATTTCCACCGATTCTCCTTTAGCGTTATAACGCCGCATTAAGTGGTGAACAACGCGACCACCCAACCTTAAACCTTGCCACATTTAGCACTAAAGCCGACCTAAACCGAAATTGCCAAGCGTTGAGAATCCGTCTTAAATGCTTTGTTATATTCGGATTTTTTTCGCATGTGGAGCAAAACCACAGTCTCACCATCATGCGAAATTCTAGATTCTGCGCTGTAAGGTTCGAAGCCAAGTTTGGTATAAAGCAACAAAGCGCGAGTGTTGTAATTAAATACTGACAAATATGGTACTGCTTGATAAAGATCCGAACACTGTGAACTCAAATGTTCAATAAGAGCTCGCCCAATCCCTTGCCCTTTGTACGCATCAGACACGACAATATTACCGATAAATGCACTCTGCAACGGTTTTACATTATACAAATTTCCAAAGGCAACAACTTGGTTATCAACAAGGCATACTGTTAGGTCTGACCTCTCTTTGGAAATATCGCAGATTTGACTGTAATCCCACGGATAAGAGCCTGAAGGGCAAACTGAATACAACTCCTCTGGTGAAGAAACCAGTTGAGCAATTGCTTCAAAATGAGCCTCACTAGCACTCGTAAATTCCATTTTACCTCCCGAGAATATAACGCCGCATTAAGGGGTGAACAACGCCTCCACCCAACCTAAAGCATTGTACCGTAAACACTAAATTTGAAGTAGAAGCAAAAATGCCAAGCGTTGAGAATCCCTCTTAAATGCTTTGTTATGAGGCAAGGTTCAACGACAATGATAGGAAGTTTTCATCACTATCAATGACTTTATACCCTAGCCTTTCATAGAAACTTATCGCTTTAATATTACGAACAAAACTTGATAATGTAATGCTATCTCTATACTCATTCTTCGCTTTTTCATGAACATAAGCCATAATAGCTTGCCCTAAACTTTGGTTTTGAAATTCAGGAAAAACAACCAACAAGTGAACATGATATGAATTGCTGCACTGTTTGAAGCAGAGCATTCCAACACGAGTCTGCCCAGAGTAAACCCAATAAAACCAATTAGGCTCATAATCATTAATTAGTCGATTTTTCTGATAATCATCACACCAACCAAAGACTGATTCTACGTGAGAATACAGCCCCATTTTCACCACTGAAAACAGCGACTCAAATTCACTTTCTAATACTGATTCTAACTTGATCACCATATGCCTCATAACGCCCAATTCTTGCGAATCCCCTCATAATTAACCGTAAAAACAATGAGGTAGACGCGCATCGCTGTCTTTGATCTAATGAATATCGCCAAACACACATTTC
>NZ_VTYA01000042.1:0-3034 GCF_013114135.1 Vibrio sp. 03-59-1 | reverse complement strand
ATAACCCGGCCAGAATTAATCTGTTGGATAGCTTCGGTTTTTGTTAACTCAGTGCTTTTACACACAAATTTATCAAGGCGCATTATCAGCAACATTTAGAGTAAAGGAGAGCCCGACATTATCCTTTCTCACTGTAAATAAACAACAATCGACTGATAAATAGTGATTTATGAGCCTTTGTGTATAACGCCCAATTAAGGTGCGACAACGCTATAACACCCAAGCTAAACCATTGCACCGTAAACACAAATTTCAAATCGGAGTGAAATCGGCAAGCGTTAGGAGTCACTCTTAAATTGTTTGTTAGAAGCGTTCTTAACCGTTATGTAGAACCTAGAATTTTGGGTTCGACAGACGCAATTACTTATTCACTAGAACCACATTTGACGCAAGCATCATAAGTTCGCTTGCCTTCGCTGATAACAATGTACTCACCTACACACTTTTCGCACAAAACCAGTTTAGGATAAGCCACTTTGCCTTTTTTAGAGGATGAATCCCCTTCAGTTACATAAATTTTTCTCATTTTAACTTTCACATAATCATCTAAATGCGAACAATTATACTATGATTGAAACGAAATTTAGAACTAAGCCGGATAAGATAAATAATTACTATAATTCAAAGTTTTATCGAAGCTTCTAACGCCCGCTTAAGTGGTGAGCAGACGTGTGCCATAATTGTAGCGAAGCGAAAATGGCACGCGTTTGCGAATCCGTCTTAAAGCGTTTGTTAGGTTTGTTTAATTAAGCTCACTGCTGCATCGATTGTCTTGATTGTAAAGGCTTTTGAGTTGATACAATTACCTTCCTTTAGCCTATTAGATTTGTACATTCCTGAATTATCTGACGCCAGATTCAAACAGTGAACAAAGAGTTCCCATTGTTGAGTTTCTGGCAGAGACTGACCGATGTAATGCTCATTGACCAACAAAAATTCAGAGTCTCCGACAACTCGCTTCATCTGATCAACTTCAAGCGTAATATTATTAACTTCGCTTTTTAATGCTGCGTCAGCTTGTTTGCGCTCTCTAGTTTCTTGAAGCTGAATCATTAAAATTTGTTCAACATCCATTCCTTCTGTAGACATTGAAGTTCCAGAACTTTGCACTGAAGGATGAACGTATGAACCTTTTTCTAATACAGATGGTAATACATCATCTAACACCCACTTTTGAAATTTGATACAAGCAGGTGACTTATCTTGCAAAACAACGCGCAATAATCCTGATTTAGTCACATAACTTTCCCTCAAAGGATCATCTGCATTTGCAGGCAAATTTTCCTTTGTTTTGACTTCATCAGGAAGTAAATGAGTTGCATGAGCTTTAATTAAAGTAATTAAAGCCTTTGATGGTCGATCCGGGTCAAGGATTCTATTTTCAGCTGAAATCGCCCGAACCACATCAAAAAGTGAGAAGTACAATGTCCCATCTTCATTGATGGTGCGAATAGCAGCGCTACCTGTAGCGCTGTCATAAGAAAAGATAGTTTCAGATAAGTTCATAAGCATCCAATAGTTATAGCCACTATTGCTTATTATATCTGGAATTTAAGATGATATGTACTGTAAAAAACCTAACGCCCAATTAAGGTGCGACAACGCTATAAAACCTAGACTAAACCATTGCACCGTAAACACAAATTTCAAACCGGAGTGAAATCGCTAAGCGTTAGGAGTCACTCTTAAATTGTTTGTTAGACGCGTGTTTCAGACCACACTGCAAACTCGTTACCACTTGGCTCAACGAAATGAAAACGGCAACCCCCGGGGAAATCGAAAATTGGTCGAACAACCGCACCACCATGTTTTAGTACTTTACTCTCAGTTGCCGATATATCCGCACTATAAAAAACTAAAAGTGCACCGCCAGTTGATGTTTGACTACAAGCATCAGACTTAAAAAATCCACCATCTAAACCTTGATTCGAAAATGCCGCATATTCAGGACCATAATCAACAAATGACCAATCAAAGACAGATCTGAAAAAAGCTTTCGTTGCAGCTAGATCCTTTGCTCCAAATTCAACGTAATTTAGCTTTTCATGTACATTCATATATTACTCCATTAATACTTGTGATCGAGAAAGCGACTAACGCCGCATTAAGGGGTGAACAACGCCTCCACCCGACCTAAAGTATTGTACCGTAAACACTAAATTTGAAGTAGATACAAAAATGCCAAGCGTTGAGAATCCCTCTTAAATGCTTTGTTATAACAACATTACTCGGCACTAAAATAAACATCACCATAATAAGACTCCGCTATCAAACCACTATTATCTGTATCGGTCATTACGGCAATAATATCAATATAACGATATGCTTCCATGTTCTTTTCTACACTTCCCTTATCACCAAAGCAATCAATCAAATCTTTGTACACATTACGTTTTTCATAATACCAAGTATTTACATCTGATAGATGCCCTCGCACTGAGAGCATTCTAACGCTTGAACCCGCATACACGTTATCCCAGACCTCACCAGTGTCTTGCGAACCCGACCAAACGTAATTAAGAGCTTTCGTATTTAAGCCCATAAAACCCGATTCAATAACAACATAGATTCGTGCAGCATAGTCATCTCCATCCCTACTATGTTCGTTTAACGCAGGGAGAACTTCAGAAACGCGCCAACTCCAACTCATAAACGGCGTATCGAGTAAATCAATTCGTATTTTCAAAGCAAGCCCTGAAGCACTGTTATGACTAGATGCCTTTAATACACTAAATCCGTCAAGTTCAACCAATTCATATACAGTTTCACCTGAAAATACCTGCTCATCCCATGAACCAATCCCATCGGTATCGAATGAAGTCACATTAATATTTGCATTGGCAGAAAAACAAAGCATAGATAATGCGAAAAATAGTAACCTTTCCATTAATTTAGCCTCCAGCCAAACTTATTTGTTGTTATAACGCCCAATTAAGGTGATGAGATGGTCTCCCCCTACCACTTCACATCGCTATCAGCCATGCTTGGAGTGTTCAGGTCCGAAGTAAAAGGAGAAGACCATGACTCAGCATAA
>NZ_VTYA01000041.1:0-5768 GCF_013114135.1 Vibrio sp. 03-59-1 | reverse complement strand
TCTGGGAGTCAGCTTGCTGGCTCTTTAGATGCTCATCGTGAGAATCGTTTTTAGAAGTTAACCCGTAACATAAATTGCATAATACGAATTAAGGCTCACTCTATGTAAAGCGTTGTTTCAATTAGTTTATCTGAGGTGCTTTCATCACTCGGTAGTGGGAATGTATTGACTTTCATCACTGCTTTTAAGATCTTTTCACAGTCAGAAGATGATCCTTTCATTGCTTGTACTGAATAGATTTTCATGTCGCTTTTCTCTTTGTATCCTTTGATTTTAATTGTGCACTTTGGTGTTGAAATATTTTGTTTGATTACCTCAAAAACTCGACGTTTGACGACGAAAAAGGACGGCGAAGACTGAGCAAGGACGTTGAGGAGGAATCGGAGAGTACACTATCTTTAATAGTGTACTCTTGTCTCATATTGAGAAAAACCAACTCATTTTAATTTCACATCTTCTTCTTTTAAGTCTTTGAGGCTTTTATCAATAAGGGCTTTTAAAACCTCTGGTACTGATACTGGTTTTGTTTTTTTTATTGTGATTTCTACAGCTTTCTTTTCGAGCTCTCTCCAGCGGTTGTCATCTAATCTTAGCGTCGGCATGTCTTTACCTTTTTGTGGGTGACGTAGCAACATTGTAGTTAAGTAACAATGTTATTTGTATCACTTCTTGCAATGTCACATGTGACAATGTATAAGGGTTGCATATAAATCACATGTGACAAAGTTACCATGATAGATAAACTTAAAATTTCTGTGCCGTTTAAGCGTGAGTTTGTTACTAATACTCGCGTTTCAAAGACAGGTGAGTGTATTGAGTATGTGGACATCATTGAATGTTCTCGTCGTGGTATTGGTTTGGAGGCTAAATCGGTTCATTACAAAGGTGATGCACTTGATAATCGTTATGAGGTTTCTGATTTACGTCATCCATACGAGTCTTTACCAACTCACTTCACTGGCATGGCTTGCAAGATTTTTCAGGGTACTATTTGGCGCTCTCCGTGTATCGAGCTGAAATGTTCTCCAGCAAAAATTATTCAAGGTCATAATGTTTTTGGTTCAACATCTATTGCCCTTGGTGCTGATGAAATGCTTGCTGCTTTAAATGAAACTTATCCCTCTGTTTTTGACATGCTTGATACTTCCAACGCGACACTTGATGCTATCGATGCCACATATTCAGCGCGTGTAAAAAACGATCTTCAAGCTAAACAAGTGATCTCTTGTTTGAAAAATGTCTCTAATAATCAGATGCGTAAAAGCGTTCGAAATGAGCATGAAACAACTTGTTATTTTACTCAAGGCTCCCGTCACTGTGACCGAAAAGTTTATTTGAAGTATCCAGAATTTAACCATCAACTTTCAAAGCTTCGTGCTCTTCAATCTTCTGGTGTTACTGAATTCGACCGTGTTATTGATGTTATGTCTAATCCACAATTAATTAATTTTGCTCGCAATCTTGCTCGTTTTGAAGCTGGCGCGCATCGTCGCTATCTTGATGCGATGGGAATACCTAAAAATTTATATCACGCAATTAAATATCAATACGAATATGAAAAAGACGGAAAATCACTAATACAAGACATTTGGTTAAAAGCATTTGCACCACTATTTCAAGCTTTGGAGGGACAAAGAATGAATATTTTTAATGACGATGAAGTCCATAACAATCTTAAAAAAACTTATTTCAGAACTACTCCTAAAGGAAATGTTTCTTTTGCTAAAGCTGATAGGGTTTTTCGTTTCTATCGTTCTTTGGTTTCTGATGGTTATGAGGCAGTAAAAGAAACCTTTTCTTCACCTGCAACTTTTTATCGTCAATTAAATGAGTTACTTGCTGTTGGTTAGAGGGTGTGACTGTTAAGGGTAAGCCTTGGAAAATGATTACTCAAATTGGTTATGCTCATACTGGTGGTAAATTCCCTATCGAGTTCAAAATCAAAATGTCTGAAGGTCAACCTGTTTGGCCTGCTGGTAAATATCATTTGTCTGTAAATTCTTTGGTCGTTGGGATGCACGGCGATATTGAGGTTGGTCGTGAAATGTTTCTAATTCCTGTAAGTGCTTAATTATGGAAACTATCGTTTATCAAATTACAGCTGAAGATTTAGATCAACTTATTGAGGCTGTTTATTTTGCGGTTGTTATTCGGTGTTTTACAGCAGTCAGTTGGTGATAGTTGTGAATATATTTTGATGTCTACTGAACAGGTTACGCAGTTAGTTGATGGTCAATTTGATTGGTCATTGTTGGATTTTGACCCAGTGTTATATGAGTATGTTGTAAAACAGTCTCTTTTAACTTTTATTGGTGGTCATGTTCTTGGTCGTGTAATTAAATATCTTGGTAAAAAATAGGAAATATTATGTTTAAAAATACTCGCAACATCTTAAATAACAAACTTCTTGCTGCTTCTGTTTTGGTAACTGCGTCTGGTTCTGCTTTTGCTGATGCATCAGCTAATGAAACTGCTATTACTGCGGCTGTTGATGCTGGTAAATCTATGGTTAGTTTAACCACTTCTGGTGTTATCGGCATCGCTGCTCTTGGTTTTGGTCTTGGTCTTGGTCTTGGTATGGTTGTCGCTTGGCTTCGTAAGTAATGGCAATAACTATTATCTTTGGGTCATTAATGTGTGGCTCCTTTATTTTCGGAGTTTATACAGGGGTCATCTCTGGATAATTAATTTAAAGGGGCTTCGGCTCCTTTTTTTTATGGGTAAATTTTATGAGTATTAAACAAAGCATTGCCGCGTTCCTGTTACTTTTCAGCGTTTCGTTTAGTGCTTTAGCCACTTTATCTAAAGTTGGTTATGTAGGTTCAGATGAGAACTTTTTACAATCTCCGCGTGTATCTGTTGGTGACTATGTTGATACATCTACTTATCCAATTAGCTCAGGTCATTATTGGGGTGGTTCTCCTGCGTCTTTGTTGGCTGGCAAGTACAAAGTTGCCTTTACTTTAACTCGTCAAAAATTAGATTCTTGCCCGTCTGGTACGTCATTAGAAGATGGTGTTTGTGTTACTCCTTGCAAGAAATTCCAAGGTGAGCGGACTGATTTGATCTATTTTCCTGTTGGGACTTCAAAAGTTTCTTCTGTATGTCTTAATGATTGTCAGGCTGCTATGGAAAATCCTGCGTTTTGGTCTGAGTCTACACCCGATGACCCCAGACCCGCCGGGCTTTACACTTTTACAGGTAATGTTTGTCAAGATGGGGACAGTTCGGATGGTAGTGATGGTTCCAATCCAGGCGATGGTGGTGATGGTGGTGATGGTTCTAATCCAGGCGATGGTGGCGATGGTGGTGATGGTTCCAATCCAGGCGATGGTGGTGATGGTGGTGATGGTTCCAATCCAGGCGATGGTGGTGATGATGGTTCAATAATAGTTCCGCCAAATCCAGGTGATGGTGGTGATGGTTCCAATCCAGGCGATGGTGGCGATGGTGGTGATGGTTCCAATCCAGGCGATGGTGGTGATGGCGGTGATGGTGGTGATGGTGGTGATGGTGGTAACTTTATTAATCCAGGTGAGGGTTTGGGTTATTCTGAGGGTACAATTTTAGGTGAATCTATTGAGGGTTTAATGACTGAAATAGCCGTGCTTGAGGATGAATTAAAGGAGGTTATATCCACATCCCCAATCAATAATGGTCAGATGAATTTCCAGAATGGTACATATGAGGGTCGTGCTTTTACTCTTCATCATGCTTCGGGTGATGTTAATGTGAAATTCAATTTATTTAATTCACTTGGTGATAATGTTATTTCAATTAAAACAGTGATTTTATTTATTGCATCGTTGAGTGCTGCACTTATTATTTTATCATCTGGTCGCGGTAAGTCTTAGGGGGATTTATGGAGTTTATTTATAGTGCTTTGCAATATATCGCAAATGTTTTTGGTTCTATTTCTGATTTCTTTTCTACAATTCCAAACCTAATACTTGAAACTTTTTCATATGCTTGGTTTTGGGCTATTAAGTTTTATATTTCATTTAAAATTCAAATGATAGAGCTTGCTTATTCTGTTGCTGTTTTGGTTTTACAGGATTATGAGGTTTACACGGTTTTAAATGCTGCTTTTAATGCATTGCCGTCTGATTTGCGCTTTGCTGCTTATCGCTTTGGTGTTGTTGATGCGGTTAGGATTATTATTGATGCTTTTACAACTGCTTTTGTACTTAGAATGATGGGGTGGTGATATGGCTGTTTCGTTTCGTCATGGTTCAAATGGTGCTTATAAAACTGCTTATTTAACTTGGTTTGAAATATTACCCGCACTTCGTGAGGGTCGTGTCGTTGTAACTAATATCGAGGGTATTAAGCCTAAAGAATCTATTGAAAAATTGATTGGTGAAAAATTTCCTGATAGTGCTCGTTTGATTCGTATATTTACACGTTCAAGGGAGGGAATTGAGCTTTGGCAAAATTGGTTTAGTTGGATGCCTATTGGTGCTTTTGTTGCAATTGATGAATGTCAGGATTTATATTGTCCAGAGGTTGGTTTTAAACGTGAGAAGTTTTTAGCGCGTCCTTTATCAGATTTTATTGATTTATTGCCTCCTGATTTTTCAGAGTTATTTTACTCTCGTTGGTTGCCTGTAGACCCGAATTCATTTGAAGATGGTGATACTGATGATTGTGAGCGTACTCAATTAGATGATAATAATAGATTGTTATATCCTGACAATTTCTATGGTGCTTTTATGCGTCATAGAAAATATCAGTGGGATATTGTTTTATTAACTCCTGATTATACTTCTATCCCTACTTGGCTTCGTGGTTGTGCGGGTGAGGCTTATTCACATCGCTCAACTGATACTTTTTTTCGTAAACGTAGACCGCGCATTTTCAATCATCCTCCGAAATCTACAAAAACCGCTCCTAGTTCTAAAAGTGATTTTGCTAGTTGCAGTTCTAAAAAGATTCCTGTTGATGTTTTTGCGCTTTATAAGTCAACGGGGACGGGGGGCTTTAATGAAACTAAGTCTGATATATCGATTCTCAAATCACCTAAATTTATTTTAGTGATTCTTGTTGGCTTTCTTGCTATTGGAAAATTCTTCTGGGATTTAGCTTATGTATTATCTGATTCTGATGTGGGTCAAGCTCAAAACGTTGTTGAGGCTTCATCCAGTTCTACGCAAAGTAATGTTTCTGTTCCGCCTGGTTCTTCAGTACCTCAAAGCAATATTCAAGAAAATAGGGCGGGTTCTGATGGGTTGGGTTCTAGCTCTCATAATTCTCAAGTTAATCTCCAAGGTGATCTTGTTGTTGATGATGTAAATCCATTCTATGAAAAGTTTTCTATCTTCAATGGTTCTAATGCTGTTTATTTAACGTCTGTTGATATTCGTTATCGTAAGCACTTGGGGTTAAATCCATTATTCGAATATGTTTTTCGTATCGATAAAGGGGCTGATACGTTTTATGTTCGTTCTGAGGTTTTACTTCGTTATGGTTACCGCTTCGAGTTGATAGATGATTGTTTGATTCAGGTTTCTTCTGTGAATGTTGCCAGGTTCTTAACGTGTCCACCAAACCAGAGTGATTTTGTACCTGATTTTAATGCTAAGGATTCGCAGCTGACCGACGTAAGGGAAGATGTGAATATTTTTGATTTGCCTAACGGGTGATTGGTATGGAAATTTATGTTTTTGAGTGGTGGCATTTGTTTGTAGGTGTTGTTGTTTATGGTTTCTGGTTAATGTTTTGGTCGTGGCTTGCTGCTGATATTACCAAACGCTCTTAGTGCGTATTAT